>CAYGNM010000001.1:0-5934 GCA_964351275.1 uncultured Candidatus Peribacteria bacterium
GAAGGATACGGCACTCGACGGCAAGCACTTCCGCTCTGCCGTGGTCTCGCTCGATAACGTGACGAATATCCCCGTGGTCCAGATCGTCTTTGATGCCGAGGGTGCGACGATGTTCCAGGAACTCACCAAGCGGAATGTGGGCAAGCCGATCGCAATCTTCGTGGGAGGTGAGTTGATTTCGGCCCCGCGCGTCCAGCAGGAGATCTCCGGCGGCATCGCCGTGATCACCGGCAGCGGCAACTTCGACGAGGCCAAGACGCTCGCGCAGGATCTGAACACCGGAGCCATCCCCGCCCCCATCCATCTCGTCGGCCAGTACACGGTGGAGGCCACGCTTGGCGCGGCTGCGCTCCAGACGTCGCTGATGGCCGCTCTGATCGGCACACTGATCCTGATGGTTTTTATGATTGTGATGTACCGCATCCTCGGCGTGATGGCCGACCTCGCTCTCATGTTCTACGCCGTTCTTCTTTTCGCAATCATGAAGCTCCCGCTGCTCCTCTTCTCCAGCAATTATATCGTGCTCACGCTCGCCGGCATGGCGGGCATCATCCTGAGCCTGGGTATGGCCATCGACGCCAACGTGTTGGTGTTCGAACGCATGAAGGAGGAACTGCGAAAAGGAAAGTTGGTGAAAACAGCCATCGAAAGCAGCTTCAAGCACTCCTGGCCGGCAATCCGCGACGGCAACATCACAGCGATGATCACCTGCGCGATTCTCTTCACCGCCGGAACGTCCATCGTCCGCGGTTTCGCGGTGACGCTCGGCATGGGGACCCTCCTCTCGATGTTCTCAGCAGTCACAGTGACGCGATGGCTGCTGCGCCGCCTGGCGGAGACTCCACTGGCACAGAGGCCGGAGTTGTTTGGAGTGAAGAAGACTAGTGAATATGGAATGTAAAATATGGAATGTGGAATCGTCCCGCATACCATATTCAATATTCCCTATACCATATTCCATGTGACAGACCTCCTCACCATCACCGATCTGGAGCTGTGGGCCCACATCGGCGTCCCCAAAGAGGAGCGCGAAACGGAGCAGCGCCTTTTAGTAACTATCGAGATGTCTCTCGATGCAAAGGCAGCGGCGAAGTCCGATGATGTGAAGAAATCCATCAATTACGTCGACGTGACCGGAGATTTGAAGAAGCTCGCAATGACGGAGCGGAAAACCATTGAACGCTTCGCGGAAGATGCCGCGCAGATGATTCTGAAGAAGCACAGACCGACAAGCGTGACTGTCACGGTGAAGAAGTTTGCGGTGCCGGGGACGGAGTCTGTATCTGTGCGGATAACGAGAACTCGGACAAAGTAGGAGCGAGATTCCTCGTTACGCTCCCGGCTCCACCGGGAGCTACTCGGAATGACAGAATGTTTTTAAGAGGAAAGCGTCTCAATACGCTGCCCGCTCCGCGAGCAGCTACTCGACGCCGCGCCGAGTAGTTCAGTGCCCCTCGGCGCAGCTCGGGACAAGCTCCGCGCTGAACGTATCGAGGCGCTTTTAGTATTACTTGTTCTGTCATTCCGAGTAGCTCGTTTCGGAGAAACGAGCGTAACGAGAAACTTTTTCGCTTTCCATACGCTAAAATACCATCACTACATGCCCTTCGTCTTCGTCGCCCTCGGCTCCAACATCTCCCCTGAAAAAAACCTCAGAGCAGCCGCCACCATGCTTCGTACAATCTTCCCGGACATCCGCTTCTCTTCCGCCTACCGCACCGCTCCCCGCGACATTGAGGACCAGCCCGACTTCCTGAATGCCGTCGCAACATTCGAGAGCGAAGACTCTCCCGAAATAATCCATGAGAAGCTCATGCAGATTGAACACACACTCAAGAAAAATCCCCCCTTCCGCAGCGGCCCACGCACGATCGATCTGGATCTTCTGCTCTATGGGAATGAAGTCATCAATACGCCAGAGCTCACCATCCCCCATCCAAGAATGCATGAACGGAGATTCGTGCTGGAACCGCTCTCAGAACTTCTGGACCCGACCGCGAAGCATCCGCTGAGCGGAAAGACTTGGGAGGAATTGCTCCAAATGACGATGGGGCAGAAATGCGAACCTCTGAAGCTGACCCTCTGAATGGGGGTCCCTTTTCTCAAAAATTTCCGTACAATGCCTGTCCTTTCTGGGCTTTTCCCGAAGCCCGGGAAGTAACCTCAGCCGAAAGACTGAGGGGTGACTCACCCGCACATGCGGGCGACTCGGCCACTCTCCTCCTTATCAGGGAGAGTGGCTTATTAGTAGTATTTGACGATATTTCAGGCTATTGACAAATACAGACCGAGTAGTAGGATGTGCCTAGTCACATATCCGACTGTTTCCTCTGGGATGTAGACGGATGTGTAACCCTACGGGTTGCTGTCAGTTGGAAGTCGAGGCCTTGCGGTTTCGACTTTTTTCTAAAGGAAGTCAGGGGACTGCGGATCTTTGAAAATACGATCGTCCATTCACCCGAATGCTTTCCCGGCGAAAGCAGCCGTGTGCGTGGTCTATGGAGACCGTGACTACGCACTCAGTCGTGGTCCTCGATGAGGGGATGAGGGCTACGCACTGGCCTCTAGATCCACCCGGATCTAGAGGCATTTTTGGAAGAAAGATTTTTTGAATCGTCGATCTGATGCATACTCTCTATCCCATGGATGACCTCATTCACCAATTACTAAAGGCCCTCGGCGAAGACCCAACACGACCGGGCCTCAAGGGCACGCCGCGCCGCGTGCGCGAAGCGTATGAGTATCTGACCTCCGGATACGACCAGAAGATTGAGACGATCGTGAACAATGCGCTGATGCCGGTGGATACCGACGGCATGGTGATCGTCAAAGATATCGAGATGTACTCGCTGTGCGAGCATCACCTGCTCCCCTTCTTCGGCAAAGTTCACGTCGGTTACATCCCCAACAAGCACGTGATTGGACTCAGCAAAATCCCCCGCATCGTCGACATGTTCGCACGGAGGCTGCAGGTGCAGGAACGCCTGGGTCAGCAGATCTGCGATGCTCTGCAATCGATTCTGAAGCCCAAAGGCATCGGGGTCGTCATCGAGTGCAGCCACCTCTGCATGATGATGCGCGGCGTCCAGAAGCAGCACTCGACCGCGGTGACCAGCTGCGTGACGGGACTCTTTAAGAAAGATCCGAAGACGCGCGAAGAATTCATGCAATTAATCAGGCGATGATGTCACCCCGAGTAGTTCGTCGCGGAGCGGCGAACGTATCGAGGGGTTATGACCTTGATCAGGAGTTGATGGTCAGATTGCAATATCCGCAGCCATTTGGGCATCTTCGGGCTTAGGCTCTTTCCCGTTCAGGGCCACCTGAACTGCGTGCTGGTACCCCTTTCCGTATTGCTGAATATTGGATTGGATCTGTTCAGGAGAGAGTTTCCCATTGTCCGTGCCGGCTTTGATGATATCCACCTGCAAACCGAACGTATCGCCATTTTCAACGTGCTTGTTGAATTTCTGCTCCGATACGCCCAGTTCTTCAATCTGTTCACCGTCATCTTCCGCCTGACTGTAATTATCCGGCTGATTGGGGCGGCGGAAGTTCTTTGACTGCCCCTGTGCCGCTTTCCCGGCACGCTCAGACTTCTTCTCGTTCAGACTCCACCCGCTGATGCGCTTATTGGTGACGACACTGCCCATCGCCTTTTGTTTCGTCGCATGATCAAGCTCGTGGGCCACCAGATTCTTATAGGCATCTTTACCGCTCTTTTTTGAGAGATTCTTTACACGATCCCTATTCAGTCGTACTCCTCCGCGTCCGGCATTGAGCGTTGCGTAGCCGCTGACTTCAGTTCCAGTGAGTGCGTTGTCGAACTGCATATCTTTGCTATTGGCAGTCGCCTCTTCGGCTGCATCGTGTTCGGTATTCAATGCGGCTTTCACTTCTTTCTGCTGATCAGCGGACATGTCCAACAAACGCTCGCGGACTTCTTCCGGACCTTCTGGAGGAACTTCACCAATCGGTTCATCGTCGCCATCAACACTGTCTGCAGCTTCCCCCAAACTACTCACATAGTCTCCGACGGTCGCTGCCTCTTTCAATTTTTCCTCCTTGATCTTCTCCACTGCCGCCTCTGCTGCCGTTGTTGTTGGTGCTTCTGCTGCCATATGCCAACAGTGTGTCACCTCTTCCGTCCATTACCCTAGAAGACTCCTCAGAAAATTCTTATAGAGACTTTTTGCTCTTATGGGAGCCAATAATCAGTGGTCATCGATATCGCCTTATCTCTTCACTGTTTGATGGAGGAATGGGTAGAATGGGCTCGCCATGGGCCCCAATACAATGTCCTTCGTTCCACCGCCACTCACTCCAGTCCGATTGCGCGGATATGAACAATTGTTCTGGATGGCATCTGACATCAAAGAGGGAATGGTGGATCTCTTCGACACACAGACCAATGCCATTCGCACGATGGAGGCTCAGGAAGTCAGTCGTCGGATGATCTGGCAAGAGCAGAACACACGACGACAGGTTCCATCTCTCATTGGCGACGCTCAAACGTCATGAACGAAAACGGAAACTGATTCTGCGCATCCGCCGGATGATCCACGCGTTCAGTCTCCTTCCAGAATGCCAGATCGATGACTGGGAAGAAGGCATCTCCCTCTACTGTCGCATGGACGCGCGTGAGGTAGATCCGATCCGCCGTGTCCATCGCCTGCTTGTAGATCTCGCCACCGCCGAAGATGAATGCTTCGCCCGAGGGATCATCTTTGACTGCAGCCAGCGCTGCCTCCAGAGAAGGAACGACCTCGCAGCCGGGATAGCTCACCTTCTGACTCGTGATGACGATGTTGCGACGACCGGGCAACGCACGCCCGATGGATTCATGCGTCTTGCGTCCCATGATCAACGGATGGCCCATGGTGAGCTGCTTCATGCGCTTCATATCCGCGGCAAGGCTCCACGGAAGCTTCCCCTTGTTGCCGATGACGTTGTTGTCGGACGCAGCGACGATGATCGAAATGGTCATATGGCGATGGGAGCCTTAATAGAGGGGAGTGGGTCATATCCCACAATCTCAATATCCTCATATTTGAAGTCATCAATATTTTTGACCGCAGGATTCAGCTTCAGCTGCGGAATCTTCCGTGGCTCACGGCTCAGCTGCTCCCGCGCCTGGTCCAGATGATTCAGGTACAGATGCGTATCGCCGAGCGTGTGGACGAATTCCCCGACAGCGAGATCACACACCTGTGCGATCATGTGCGTGAGGAGCGCATAGGAGGCGATGTTGAACGGAACGCCGAGGAACGTATCGGCACTGCGCTGGTAGAGCTGGCAGCTCAATGTGCCGTTGACGACGTAGAATTGGAACAGCGTGTGGCACGGCGGCAGCGCAACCTGATCAGCCTCTTTTGGATTCCACCCGGTGACGATGTGCCGGCGGCTGCTCGGATTCTTCTTGATGCCCTCGATGAGCTGCGCGATCTGATCCACGCCATCCTTCTTGTACGTGCCGTCGGGATTCCTGGTCGCGCCGAAGTTGCGCCACTGGTGACCGTAGACGGGACCCAAATCCCCTTCTTTCCGACCGAACTTTGCGCACTGCTGCGCCGTGGCCCATTCATCCCAAATGGTGACGCCGACGGCCTGCAGCGATTGCACGTTTGTATCACCCTTCAAGAACCACAGAAGTTCCTGGAAGATCGACCGCGTGTGGAGCTTTTTGGTGGTGAGGAGCGGGAAACCTTCCTGCAGATTAAACCGCATCTGGTTGCCGAAAGTAGAGAGCGTGCCAACGCCGGTACGGTCGTCTTTTTTGACGCCGTTCTCTAAGACGTGCCGAAGGAGATCCAAGTATTGCTTCACAAAAAAAGGGTACATCGCTGTACCCAATTTTTCTATAGGACACTGCGCGCAGTGCCTATGATTCAGAGAGCACCTTTATCAACTCTTCCGTCGGTGATCATTTTTTTC
>CAYGNM010000001.1:5944-23248 GCA_964351275.1 uncultured Candidatus Peribacteria bacterium
TCAGTTCCATACGCTCTTCCGACGAGATTTTTGCTGCATCAGCAGAGGTTAACAGATACTTATTTTCCTCCGGTGAATACAACTTACTCCAAAGCTGACCATCGGGAGCCGGAGTTTCTGGCATGCCATTGAAGGTACTGACATTGGAAGCGGACATAGAACTGATAGGGGGAATGAATATGGCCATTGTACTCCATTTTTATTAAATTGCAAGATCTAAATTGCCACAATGAAGCTATTTAAGCTAATATTGACAAGTTAGCCAAATATACTTAAAATACCAAAGCTCAATTTTGTTGAGCACGTGATTTTTGCCCTTTGGCAGCATCGCAGTTTTTAGAAGGAAAGACTGATACACAGATGCTGAAAAGGTCATGCTTCGGATGTTCCGGAGACACGTGTCCACATCACACTGCTGGATGTTCCGGCGGTGCAGAAAACTTTTTCGAGAGGAAAGAAAATGAGAACGATTTTTGCAGTGTCGATATTGGTGACACTCGCAGTGTCCACCGACTCGGCATCGGCGCAGGAGCAACCGCGGCTCGACAATACATTTCTGTTTCAACGACAGCGGCGGGAAAGGGATAAGCAGCTGAATGCTGCAGACGCCCTGCGGAACGCCGAAAACGAGGCGGCTCTGACGCTGCCTATCGCAGTGTCGTCCGATCCCCCAAGTGTTGAAGGTCTCCAGGTTAAATACGTCGACCTCCAACTCAAAGCGAAGGGGGTGTACCAAAAAGATGGATCTGACCCGTTCGTGACCCTTGCGCCCTGGGTCATCGACATCGAGAGGGAAAAGCGCTGGGTAGCGGAGCAGCTGTTCTATTTTCAATCAGCTGCAAACATCCGCTATAACGAGAATGTCACAGCTAGGGAACGCTCCAAGTACGTCGACCGTCATGCATCTGTCGAGTACTTGATCAGCCGGCTGGCTGACAGGCTCAAGGCAGAGGAAGATCGCGTCGACCGGTACGCGAAGACCCTCAAGAAGCAGGGTCTGAAGCCGCTGAGGTTCGCCCAACCTGAAATCTGGCGCGATGAAGACGCACGCGCCGAGATGGAATGGTTGAAAGTGAACACCAGACCAACGATGGAGGAACACTGGAAGTTCACTCAGGTCCAGGCGGCAACCTGGGCCAAGCGGAAAGTCATCACGGACGACGACGTCCGTGTATCAGAAGAGAAGTACATGAAGTACAAAGATGCTATTTGGAGCGAAGAGAGGCTGGCCAGCGTCATCGCCAGTGCTCTCACCAAACAGCAGGAAGCTGCCCGGGAGAAGGAAAATATGAATGAGCAAAGGATGGCTCAGCAACTCTCCTCCCGGTATCTCGGCAACGAGATACTCGACGAGGGGATGTACCTCTCTCTTCGGGCGCTTCAAGGAGAAGTGACCGCGCCCTTCACGACTCCCTCTTTGAAAGTTGCCAGCACCGAGCGATACCAGGAGCGCTATCAGGAATACCTGACAGCGCAAAAGGTCATCGCGTCGGCCACGAAGAACGCATCGGAGCTCGCGACCCAGGCCAAAGCAGCCAGCAGAGAAGGCTATGGCCGAGAATCAAAAATCCACGAAAAGCGCCGAAAGGAAACGACGCCCAGCACCATTCGAACCATCTATCGCGAGATAGATGCGTACGAAAGCTGGAGCAAGCGTGGAGCTTTCGACACATTAGTGAAGAAGCTCTCGGAGGACCGCGAGCTTCGGATCAAAAAGGAGTACGAACGACTCACTGAAGAGGCGATCGCACGGACACCGAAAGCCAGCGAAAAATTTGCTCTGGCACAGAATGTGTCGGAGCAGAAGGTGCTGGAGCGGATCGATCCGCTCTTTACCAACCTCAAGAACGCCAAGAAGGCGCTTCCAACCCCTAAGGGCAAGGAAGCCTTCGCAACTGCTTTCGCCGCGCTTCTCAAGGATGAGATCACGGGATACAACGGCTATATCGAAAACAACCCGTTGCCCCGTGACCTTCTCGCTGAGGGCATCAAAGCCGGCGTGACCCTCGAAGTCATGAGGGGCGTCACGCTCCAGCCGGGCAAGGACGCCTTCGTCTTCACATTCAGCAAGGATGTTTTTGTGGAGTACACCGGCGACAAGAAACTCGAGAAGGATCTCGTAGTCACAGTCCCGCGGCGGGATATCTACTTTAGTAGATATAAAGAAGGACAAACACTCGCCAGCAGAGGAACCGGCGAGTGGGTTTTGTATCTTGAAGGCGACCGCTTCGGTTTAAGGAAGACCGGGGTACTTGTTGGCCTCCATCATCGAGGCCAGAAGGGTATCGACCTCAAATATATCGATAAGAAGTAAAACTGCGATGCCCACCCGGGCTTGAATCAAAACCGTACCTGGCCCCCCTCGGGGCCAGGTATTTGCTGTGGAGGTCATTTCCGACCTGCGTACCGCCATGCCATCCTTCGCTCCGCTCAGGATGACAAGGTCACTTCCTCCCCGCATACCTCCACGCCATCTCGAAAATCTGCCTTTGGGTTTCGGCGACCTCCCTACTCTCAATGATGACCCCAAACATCTGCGGCGCGCTCGCGAAGGAGCAGATGGCGACTTTGGAATCGTAGATGCTGATCTCGTTGGTGAAGTCGAAATCTTTTGCGGGGACCAGACGAATCTCGCGAAGCTTTTTGCGATCTTCGCCGTGGACTTTCTTGCCAGTAGGATCGTCGGGGGCGATGCCGCGCAGGTGGACGCCCCGTTTGACGCGCTCGGCGACGTACTCGTCGTCGTACTCGGGCCAGACGTTACGGACGACGGCCGAGTTCGCGAAGTTCAGAATCTCACCTTTCGCTGTCAGTTTGTCGTCGTAGATGTGCCGGACACCCTCCCAGCCTTCGAAAAAGCGGACGTGCGGCTTGCGCTCCTTGGTACCCTGCAGCGACCGCAGCTCGGGCAGCGACCGCTGGAGCGCATCGGCATTCTTACGCGCTTCGACGGCCAGATATTCGGGAGCCACGGGCGCGTACCATTTACCGCGCATCTTCTTGAGGAGCGTAAACCGCCCGGCGTGGACCATCTCCTCCAGCATGTTGTACGCCGTAATGCGGTTGATGGCCGTCGCTTTGGCGTACTCCGAGGCCGGAGCGGAGCCCAGATGGAGGCCCGCAAAGTAGAGCTTCGCTTGTGCTTCGGTGAGGCCGATAGACTCGAGGATGCGCAGGAGATCTTTAGCCATACGCCGGGAGTGAAGGAGTGCAACGTGTAATCATCGTGAACAGCGAGAGGGACGCTGAAGGAAGGACCGGGAAGATTCCTGTGAAGAACGGAGTCTGAGGAGGAAAATTCAGCAACCTATCCTGTTGTTCAAAATAATAACAGAAAAAACATTGTATTCAATGTCCCAATTGGCATCGGCTCGCAACCTGCGTAGAAGGTATCTGTTCTTCTTTTTCTTTCCCCCTTTCTCTATGAATCCGGTTGCCGGAACACTTGAAAAGGAAATGCTGAAGATCCCGCGCACCCACATGGGTGAGGATCTCTCGTTCACGCCCAAGATCAAGACGGCGGAGGACGTGATGGCGTTCGCCAAAAAGCACGAATGCACCGTGCTCGACCTGACGTTCGTGGACGTCCCCGGAACGCTCCAGCACACGAGTAAGCCAATCCACGAGCTGGAGGATGTGCTCAAGAGCTCGGCAGGCTTCGATGGAAGCTCTATCCGCGGCTTCCGCCAGATCCAAGAGAGCGACATGCTGCTCGTTCCGGATCCGACCACGGCGATCCTCGATCCGTTCAAAACCGAGCAGACGCTCTCCGTTCTCTGCGACGTGAAGGATCCGATCACCGGAGAATTCTATGACAGCAGCCCCCGCACGGTCGCGATGCGCGCATTGGAGTACCTGAAGAACAGCAATGTCGCCGATATGGCCTACTTTGGACCGGAGGCGGAGTTCTTCATCTTCGATTCCGTGAAGCACGAGATGGGTTCCAACCATGCGAGCTACAGCGTGGATTCCGATGAAGGCATCTGGAACTCGGGCAAGTCGGATGAAGGCCTGAATGGCAACCTCGGCTACAAGATCCGCCACAAGGAGGGCTACTTCCCGGCCTCGCCGATGGATCAGCAGCAGGACCTGCGCTCGACGATGGTCCGCGAGATGGAGCGCGCAGGGATCAAGATCGAAACCTTCCACCACGAAGTGGCCACGGCCGGCCAGGCCGAGATCGACATGGAGCGCGATGAGCTCCTGATCATGGCCGACAAGCTGATGCGCTATAAATACATCGTCCGCAACGTCGCCTACCGATACGGCAAGACCGCGACCTTCATGCCGAAGCCGCTCTTTGGTGATAACGGATCGGGCATGCACGTCCACATGAGCTTGTGGAAGGAGGGCAAGCCGCTCTTCGCAGGGAATGAATACGCAGGATTGAGCAAGATGGCGCTGCACTACATCGCTGGCTTGATCCACCACGCCAAGGCGCTCTGCGCGATCTGCAACCCGACGACCAACAGCTACAAGCGTCTGGTCCCGGGCTTCGAGGCTCCGGTGAACCTGATCTACTCGGCACGCAATCGCTCCGCCGCAATCCGCATCCCGATGTACAGCAACAACCCCAAGGCCAAGCGCGTCGAGTTCCGCATGCCGGACCCCGCCTGCAACCCGTACCTCGCCTTCTCCGCACTGATGCTCGCGGGCTTGGATGGTATCGCGAAGGGCATGCTCCCGGGTGAGCACACCGATGGGAACCTGTACGACATGGCGCCCGAGAAACTCGCGAAGATCAAGCATGCACCGGCGTCGCTCGGCGAAGCATTGGATGCGCTGGAACAGGATCAGGACTTCCTGCTCGCGGGCGGCGTCTTCAGCAAGGCTTTGCTCGAGAACTACATCGCCGGCAAGCGCACCGAGGCCGCGGATGAGGCCAAGAGGCCGACGGCATCGGAATTCTTTAGATACTACGACGTGTGATCAGAACGTACGGACGCCCCGCCGGGGCGTCCCTCCCGCCTCTCCAATCTCACTTCTTCCTTCCTTACCCTTCTATGGAACTTACCCTCCCCGACCTCAAGATCGCCCTCGACACCTCATGGGTGCTGATCACCGCTTTCCTCGTGTTCTGGATGAACGCGGGCTTTGCCCTTGTGGAATCGGGTCTCTGCCGCGCCAAGAACACCGTCAATATTCTCGCGAAGAACTACGTCGTCTTCGCCGTTTCTTCCATCGCATTCTGGTTCATCGGCTTCGCCTTGATGTTCGGGAATGGCAACCCCTACGTCGGTATGACCGGATTCATGCCCTCGCTGATCAACGGCTCCACCTTATTCACGGCATTGGATTGGACCTCCGTTCCGATGGCCGCAAAGTTCTTCTTCCAATTGGTATTCGCAGGAACGGCGGCGACGATTGTGTCGGGCGCGGTTGCGGAGCGCATCAAATTTAACGCTTTCATTGTTTTCTCCGTCGTCATGACGGCCTTCCTCTACCCCGTTGCCGGACACTGGATTTGGGGTGGTGGCTTTCTCTCCACGCTTGCAACCCCCTTCCATGATTTTGCCGGCTCGACCGTGGTGCACTCCATCGGTGGATGGGCTGCCCTGATGGGAGCGATCATCCTCGGCGCACGTCTGGGAAGATTTGACGCGCATGGAAAGCCCAAGGCGATCCCCGGCCATAACATGATGAGCGTGACGCTGGGAGGCTTGATTCTGTGGCTCGGATGGTTCGGATTCAACCCGGGAAGCACGATGGCAGTCGATGGCCGCGCCATCGCCCACATCGCCCTGACCACCAACCTCGCTGCAGCTGCAGGGACGATCACCTCGCTCCTCGCTTCCTGGTACATCCAGAAGAAACCCGATCTGAGCATGATCATCAACGGCACGCTCGCGGGGCTCGTCGCCGTGACTGCCGGCTGCGATGCCGTCTCGATGGTCGGTGCACTCACCATCGGTGCCATCGCCGGCGTCCTCGCCGTCCTCTCCGTATTCATGTTCGAGAAGCTGCGCGTGGATGACCCGGTCGGAGCGCTCTCCGTCCACTTGATGAACGGCGTCTGGGGGACATTGGCCGTGGGTCTATTCGCGACGACAGAGGGATCCGTCTTCACCGGAGCCAATGGACTGTTCTACGGCGGCGGTACGGCTCTTCTTGCCTCACAGGCGCTGGGAGTCGTTACGGTGGGGGCATTCGTCGTCGTGGCCTCTTCCATCACCTGGCTCGCGATCAAGGCCGTCATTGGCCTGCGCGTCGGAGCGACGGAGGAAATGGAGGGATTGGATGAAGGCGAGCACGGCATGCGCGGTTACATTTTCGTTGACGCTGACCAGCGATGACTCCGTTCGATTCTCCAACAATCTTCGGAGACTCTCTGTCTCCGAAGATTGTTTGGCATTCTCGAAAGACCATTGGATGGTTCCGTCCCCGTACCATCATCACAACGTCATTGGGCATTCTTCTGACAGCCGGAACGGTTTGGCTGCCCTTTGATTTTGTGGGAGCCGTCGGTCCCGTCCTCGGCATCATACTGGTTGTCTTCTCTCTTTTTGGAGAACTCCCCCGGCGTCTTACCTGGATGCAGCGATCGGGGGCTCTGCTCTTTCCGGGAGTCGCCGCGGGAACAGTCTTGCTCCTTCTCCCTTTGCTTCATCATGAGGCTGACCGCGAAACATCGCTTCTCGCCTTCAGTCCCGCCGTGTGGGCAGCGTACATCTCGATTGTGTTGGCCGGCATTTCCTTTGAACACTCCCCTCTCCCCAATGCTCTGTACCGCCTGTGTAAAAAAATACCACTGAAGCCTTTCGTGCTCATGCCCCTGTACGTCATAGGAATGGGACTTCTTGGGAATATTCTCGACGGCGTCTCCATCGTCATCATCTCCGGTGTTTTGCTCGCCAATCTTCTTCCCCCGACGTGGGCGAGAAAAACGCTTTTTGCTTTGCTCTTCGGCGGTTTGATTTCCAATCTCATCACCGTGGCTGCGGAGCCGACAAATATTAAATTTCAGGACACGCTCTGGCCGCTGCTCCAAACGGTACATCCCTCATTCTGGCTGACCAATTGGCCGATTTGCATTCTGGGTATTCTCCTTCCGGCCGCATGGCTGAGCTGCCTGATGGCTCGTGACGGTACCGAATGGAAAACGCACGAACCGAATGCATTACGCATTCCCGGCGATGAGAAGTGGCATGCAGCCGGCCTGCTCAACGCGGTGTTTGGCGGATCCGCAGTGACCCTGCTCGCCGCCGGCATTATCGCCCATGCGATTCTGGACACCGTCGGAACAGAGATCGCTGTTCCACTGTGGCTGTTACTGCTCCCGGCGGGCATCACGGCAATCTTGCACCTGTCCTCTGCCGGAGTTGGACATGTGATAAAAAAACATCTGCATGACCAGCTCCCCATCTGGCTTCGGCTCATGGTCATCTTCTCCCTCCTCTGGTTCATCATGAACGGCCTCAGCGGCGAAGGAGTCTTCGGACTGTTCTTCCTTCTACCGTCTTCGATCCAGTTTGTGCTGCTGATTATTCTCTCCCTCTTTTCTGCTTTGACGGACAATGTCGCGCTGGCGGCGATGCAGGCGTCCATTATTATCGACCATCCACTGAGTGTATGGAAAATCCGTCTTCTTCTGATCTTGCTCACTTGGGCTGGCGGCCTGACGCCCTTCGGTTGCCTACAAAGCCTGAGCGTCAATCATCGACTCAAATTGTCTGTGGGGCAGTGGGTACGGGAGACCCCAGTGTGGGCAGGACTCTCCATCATCGGCGGTCTAGCGGGTTTGCTCATCATCGCCGTGCTGTATCCATCGGCTGTGTAGGTACCGTCCTCATAGCCCAAACGTAAACACGTTTTCCCCATCGCAAAGTGACCAATCGCCAGAGGCGCTCACTTCTTTTCCAGCGCCTCCACACGCTTCTCCACATCATTCAGACGATCGAAGTACGGATCTCCCGGCATGGTTCCCATCGGTGGCGGTTCGGCAAAGGTGCTGCTGGCAGTCGCCGTCTCCGCCCAGTGAATGTTGCCATCGGCATCGCCGAGCCCGACCGCGTCGATTTCATTCCAGCCGAAGATCGCTTTCGATGCCAGGTAGATCTTGATGGTTTTGACCGGCATGTCGGGAGTCACGGCAATGTCTGCAATACCGCGCCCGTCCTTGTCGATGACCACGGGATCCTTCCCCTCCCACAGAATGGTTTCATTCTCTCCATCCACCGCAGTCACCTTGGTGACGGCTCCAGGATTGTATGTCTCGTAAACGAGGACCGCCGTCGCAAGAACCGGATCCTTGTAGGTGAGTTGTAACCATTCGTCCTGCGTATCGGTTGAGTACGACGCCCATGCAGTCACTTGATCGCCGGGCAACTTTGTATCCGGCTCCCCTGTCGCCTGTTCGGGTCCCCATCCACGCCCAGTCGTCGGATACCCGGGGCCGTACATTCCCCCTTGTATGAACGGAGGCGGCATCGCGAGAATTCTGAGCTTCAAAAACTCCGCACCCATGATGGTAAAAGCGATGCAGGTGAGTGTCACTGTGATGCAGCAGAGAATAGCTGAGCTCTTGAGCAGACGATCCGTCATAAAAAGAGGGGGAAAGCCCGGGGAGTCTACCACAAGAGAAAAGTTGGATCAGCCGCCGAATGTGAACGCGTAGGCCTCCACGCCTTTGCCGTGAATCTTCAGTAGGACATCGTGCTCGCCATAGTCTCCCGTGAAGAGATTGAACGAATCGTGACGATCGATCACGATCGACTGCGTCTTCTTGCCGTCCACAAAGACGTCGACGGGGACGGACGTGACCCCCTCTGCAAGACCGAGTACCAAATTCACTTCTGATCCCAATGCGTGGTATCGAATCTCCCCTTCAGCACTCCGCAGCACCTGGCTCTCTTGATCGATCAATTGCCAGTCACCGCTCAAGGCGTATTGATTGAGAGGGACCGACGCCGGCATTCCATACGTATGAGCCTGATCATCCGGATCGCCGGAAGAATTGAAGAAAGCAGGCCAGCTCCGTGAACCGACATAGGTCTCCGGCGACCGGTCACGGTTACTTCCTTCCTGAGCATCTGTCCCGATCATCGACCCTGTTGCCGTCACACCAATTTCGTTGAGCAGACTCTGGATCGCGAGATCCGTCTCTTCATAGCCACCTTCTCCGAAATGCGTGTATCGGATGTATCCGTCGGCATCGATCAAATACTTTGCGGGCCAGTAGCGATTTTCAAACGCCGTCCATGTGCCGAAGTCGTTATCCTGTGCGATCGGATACGTGAGCCCGTGACGCTTGATGGCATTGGCAACATTCTTTTCGCTCTTCTCGAAGACGAATTCGGGCGTGTGTACTCCCAGCAAGACAAAAGGTGAATCTTTAAATTTCTCCCAATATCCCTCCATGTACGGCAACGTCCGGATGCAGTTGATGCAGCTATACGTCCAGAAATCGATGAGCACGACTTTTCCCTTGAGCGACGCGAGCGTGAACGGTGGCAAATTATGCCAAGGACCGAGACCGGTGAATTCCGGAGCGCGCGTGATTTTGGGCAATGTCGGTAATGCCATCAATGGAATGGTAGCGCGTCCGTCCCCGGACGCGGAGGACGAGGACCCACCATCCTGATCTCTGAACAATCCTTCCTCGATTCTTGTTCCGAAGGACCCGAAGCCCGTCGTGTCCGTCACCCATGCCTGAAAATCCATGAGCCACCCGTACTGCAGCCCGACCGCGGTGAGGATCAGCACTGCTCCCGCAACTTGTTTGATCCGCCCAGTGTATTTATTGAGAGCACGGACGGAATGGACTGCCGCCTGTCCGCCGTACCCGACGATCAGGAGTGGCACTGCTGCACCAAGACCGTACGCCGCGAGTGCTCCGAGTGCCTTTGTCCCCGGCTCATCCCGCACCAGCGTGAGCGCAAACCCCAACGCGGGTCCTGCGCACGGCACCCACACCAGCCCGAGCGTCAGCCCGACGACGAACGCCGTCATCAGGGATTCTGATCCCAGACCTGACCGCGCGGCCTGCTGAACGTCGGATCCCAGTTGTTGGATTTTTGCTGCCACACGTCCGCCGATCTCGATCGCGAAAAATCCACCGATGACCGCGATGCTGACGACGATCCAGCCGTAGTCCCAGTAGAAAAATCCTCCGAGAATCGCGACGATCAGCTGGATGGTCTTGTTGCTGGAAAGGAAGCAGACACCGAAGAGCAGGAGAATGTAGAACGTCGAAATCCGGATAAGATCGGCAAACTCCACAAACCGGCTCAGTAGTACCTGCAAGATGAACGTGAACAGCACAAAGCTCACGACCATTCCCATCACTGTCACCAGCGGCCGCAATTTGCTCTTCCCCGCGATGCTTACGCCCAGGACGACTGGAATGAGTGGGAGAATGCAGGGCAATAAAATTGTGAGAATCCCCGCCAAGAAGAGAGTCAGATACACCGTCATCAAAAACAGAATACCGGACAAAACAACCAACACATACTGGGGGGCATCCGCGAATATTCCTCGTACGTTCGCGGATCCACCGCGAACTACTCGGAATGACAAAGTGTTGTGTGTTTGAGCGCCTCGATACGCTGTCCGCTCCGCGGCCAGCTACTCGGCGGGTCGCCCGAGTAGAAACCTGTGGAGCAGGTTTCGTATCGAGGGCATTTCTAATAATTCTTCCTTGTCATTCCGAGTAGCTCGCTTCGGAGAAGCGAGCGTACGAGGAACACTTCAGTCAATCCTTTGCCAAATCCCCCCTCCCAATCACCATCGACGATGGACACTCCTTCTGAAAAATACATTTTTCACACTGCCTCTTCCTCGCCGTACATACCGCCCTCCCATGCGTGATGATCTGCGTCGTGAACTCCCCCCACTTTTTCCGCGGCAGCGCCTCCAACAAATCCAGCTCAATGCGTTTCGGATCTTTATGCCGTGTGAGTCCCAGCCGCTGCGTCACGCGGATCACGTGCGTATCGACCGCGATGCCTTCGTTTTTGCCGAAACAGGCCCAGAGGATGATCGACGCCGTCTTGCGACCGACGCCTGCAAGCGCCGTCAGCTCCTCCATTGTCTGCGGAACTTCACCGCGATGATGACTGATGAGACGCGCAGACATTTCCTGAAGAAACTTCGCCTTATTGCGGTACGTCCCGCAGGAGTGAATATCCTCTTCCAGTTCTTTTCGCGGAACGGTGACGTAGTCTTCCGGCGTCTGATATTTCTTGTAGAGCGTCTTCGTGACGATATTCACCCGTACATCGGTGCACTGCGCGCTCAGGATCGTCGCGACAAGAAGGTCGAGAGGAGTCCGCCAGCGAAGGAACGTCCGCGGCGGTTCGTGGATCTTTTCCAGTGCCCGAAGGACGGCAGAAGCGGTGAGAATTTCGGTGCGTTTCATGCTCGAGCAACAATAGAACAATCTCGTAATAGATCAATCTCTCACCTGAGAGAATGCTCCGCTATAGTCACCGTCCTGTGCTTCCCCCCTTGACCATTTTCGACGTCGAGACGACCGGTCTCGATCCCCAAAGGGGTCACAGAATCGTCGAAATCGCCGGAGTTCGGCTGGAGAACGGAGTGATCCAGCACGAGTCTGCTTTTGTGACGTTCGTGAATCCCGAGCGCGAGATTCCGTGGGATGCGCGGCAGGTGAACAAGATCACGGACGAGGATGTGAAGACCGCGCCGACCATCGATCTCGTCCTCCCGCAGTTTCTGGAATTCGCCAAAGGAACGACGCTGGTTGCGCACAATGCGAGTTTCGATATGGGCTTCCTCCATGCGGAAAAGCAGTACTGCTGGGGATACACAGAGCTTCCGGACTGTCTCTGCACCATGATGCTCAGCCGCCAGCTCTATTCTCGCGAATTCGGCCATTCGCTGGATGCCGTGACCAAAAGGCTCGGCCTCACGATGCCGGTCATGCGCCACCGGGCTCTCGCGGACGTCCTCCTGACCGCACAGGCGCTGGAGAGGATGATGAAGGATGGGAATATCCTTTCTTTTGGGGAATTGAAGAAGAGGGCAGGGATGAAGCGATCGAGCGTGTCAGCTTCTTAGCTTTTTAGCTTGTTAGCTTTAGCGTTATAATCGCCGAAGAAGCTAAAAAGCTAATCAGCTAACAAGCTTCTGCAGGAAGAGAATAACTTCTGCATGTGCATGCTATGGCAATTCTCCCCATCGTCATCGGCCCCGATAATCCCATCCTCCGTAAGAAGACAAAGCGCGTCCCGACGGTGACGAAGGACATCAAGAAGCTGATCAAAGACATGATCGAAACGATGCACGAAGCGAGCGGCGTAGGTCTCGCTTCCCCGCAAGTGGCGCGGACCGAGCGCGTTTGCATCGCCGTGATCGGCAAAAAAGTGACGCCGCTGATCAATCCGGTGATCACCACTCGCAGCAAGGAAACCGATCTCGACCAGGAAGGCTGCCTGAGTCTCCCGAACGTCTGGCTGATGATCCCCCGCTCCATCGAGATCACGCTCACATTCACGGACATTAAAGGGAAGAAGCAGGAACGGAAACTGACGCACTTTGATGCTCGAGTCGTCCAGCACGAAGTGGATCACCTGGAAGGAGTACTGATCGTCGATTACGAGAAGCCAAAACTATGAAATATTCGCAAAGGTAAGCCAAAATACTTGGTATGGTGATAGTTATTGAATGTGAAGGAAAAACGGAGCTAGCATGGTCCTTATGGGCAAGGCATCTGAGACAGTAGAAGCGACTCAAGAACACCTGATTTCGACAATACAGGAACCAACGGAAGTTGTGAGAGCACCAGTCATAGGCCGGGGGGAAGTGCTGGCCCGTGCCCGGTTGCATAGCATTCTGGGACTATCCCAGAATCTCAACCCCCTGCCACTCGTTGGAGAGGGAAAGCAGAGTTTCGTTTTTAAAGTAAAACCGAAAATTGTCGGAAAAGTGGATAAGTACTACACGGATGATCATGCACGCATGAAGCGACAGCACTTTTTCGAAAACTGCAAATTTTTCTTCGGAGAAGACAGAGTCATCCCCCGCTTCTGCCCTCCCCAGAAAGGAATTGTACAAGCCGTACATTTTCAGAAGAATATTGCGCATATCCTCGATCATCCCGATACAGTGAGAGTCTCATCAGGGTACGTGGAAGATGTCATCCATGACGAAAACGCGTACGCATCGGTCACGGAACACGCGATCATGCGAAAAGGAAAGTTTGATCTAGATGCCTTCCAGTCGCTCTACACAAACGACCACATGAAAAAATTGTTCAAGACCCTGCCGACAGACCATGCGTTTCACGAGCGTCTGAGTCAATTGATTTCGCAAATCATGTATCTCTTCGAAAAGATCAAAAAGCCCGTCGACTGCATCGCCTACGACAATATTCTGCTGCATCCGGAGGGAAACGAGTGGCAGTACGACATTCTGGATCCGGAAATCGTCCTCGACAAAAAGCTTATGATCGAGGGGCAAAAAATGCTGGAATACTTCGCCAGTGGGGGGAAGGAATGGACGCACGATATGCATGTCTTTCTCGTGAATTTCGTGGACTTTGTTCGCTTCATCAATGGCATAGCTGATTTGCTGGAATTTGATCAGCAGGAACGCATAAAAATCGGATACCTTCCCGTCGACTGGAAAGAGCTCCAGTGGTTCCTGCATCAATTCATTCAACGCGAAAGAAGAGGCGAGCGCGGGGCGACAGGCATCATTTCTACGCATGAAGCGACGATCATGCAAGAATTATAATTTATGCTGTTCGAGAACTTCCCACAGATCTCTTTCCTGTCCATCCACGACCGCCAGACAGGTTGCCAAAATAGACCGGATTAACTCCATTTTTCATCAGTAATTGACGGAGATTTTTCACGGCTGACTTCAAGCGCCGCCCAACCTGAGCAACATGAATACCCACATCCGCGGCATACTCTTTGTCCGGCACGCCATCAAAAATTACGCGCTGTACTATATCTTTTTCGATGGGTGAAAGCAGTGCAACGAGAGTTGGCAATTGGCGCTGCGCCAATTGCATCGTCGTGATTTTTTCATGCTGATCTACATCGTCTAGAAAACAGTCTGGTCCTTCCGTGGGTTCAGGAACTGATGACAGGCTCTGCGTCGGGCGTCGCGTCCGAAAAGAAGTGAATGCCCTGTTGCGAGTGGCAATTGCCAACCATGAGTGGTTCCATTCTCCGGGAATATCGGAGGGGCGCTCGTGCAATGATGTCATGAGATCACTGAATGCATCCTCAATGTGATGCGAACAAATCCACGGAAAACGCCTCTCAAGGTAAGCCACCACCGTCTCACGACATGCAAAAATCTTCTCCAGTTGTGCGTGTGGAGATTCTTGAGAGGAAGCTGAAGCTGCTTCTGACTCCAGATTCGCATGATTCCAGGAATCAGTGCGCGGTGACGACACCATCGATTCCTGTTTGCCGGAGTGGTGGATACTGGAAAATTTCATAGATTGTGATGCACTGTATACAACGCAATGACGCACGTCATTCCTGGATAAGGATTTTCGCATCGAAACCTTGTTCTCTTGCTCCAGAAGCCAAAAGAACGCTACTCTCCCACTGATGCCAAACCTCGAAGCCATCATCGGTCTCGAAGTCCACGCCCAGATGAACACGAAGACGAAGATGTTCTGCGGGTGCGATAACGATGCGTTCGGGAAGGAGCCGAATACCACCGTGTGCGAAATCTGCATGGGGCATCCGGGGACGCTCCCCGTGCCGAATAAGGAAGCGATCATCAAGGCAGTGAAGATGTCCCTCTCGCTCAAGTGCACGGTGAACGAGAACAGCCACTTCGACCGCAAGCACTACTTCTACCCGGACCTGCCGAGTGGTTTCCAGATTTCGCAGTACGATTTTCCCTTGGCATCGAAGGGCGAGGTGACATACGACCTTGGAGAGAAAGAAATGATATGTAAAATCACCCGCCTGCATATGGAGAATGACGCCGGCAAGCTCACGCACCGCGGCTCCGTGACGCTCTGTGATTACAACCGCGCGGGGACGCCGCTGATGGAGATTGTGACGGAACCGGATCTGCGATCGGCAGAACAGGCGGTGGCTTTTGCGGAGGAACTGCGCCGGATGCTGATTGCGAGCAATGCCTCGGAAGCGGACATGTTCAAAGGCATGATGCGCTTCGACGCGAGCATCAGTTTGCGCGAAAAGGGCACGGAGAAGCTGAACCCACGCAGCGAAATCAAGAATCTGAACTCCTTCAAAGCACTAGAGCGCGCACTGCAGTATGAAGAAGCGCGCCTACGGAAATCATGGGAGGAAACTGGAGGACCGTTGCCCAAAGACATCACCGTTGGATGGCAGGATGACGAGGGGAAGACGCGCATGCTCCGCGAGAAGGAGAATGCCGGTGACTACCGCTACTTCCCGGAGCCCGATATTCCGCCTCTGAGGATCGACCAGACTATGCTTGCGGGAATTCAGAAAGAAATCCCCGTTCTCCCCCGCGAGATGAAGAAAAAATATTTGGATATAGGACTCTCGCATGCTGAAGCTTCGAATCTTCTGGAAGACGTCACGCTCCGCGCGATCTTCGATGTCGTCTATGCGAAAACGAACGATGCTAAGCGATCCTCAAGCCTCGTCCTCACCCAGCTCGCGGGATTCCTGAATGCGCATGGGAAGACTCCCGCCGACGCTCCGTCGGTGAATAACCTTCTGGATCTCATCACGGCTATTGATGAGGGCACGATCTCGGGTAACGCAGGAAAGACCGTTCTCGAGCAGATGGTCATGACCGCAAAATCCCCCAAGGACATCATTGCAGCAGAGGGCATGGGTCAGATTTCCGATGCAGGTGAACTGGAGAAACTCGTGAAAGACGCGATTGCGAAGAATCCCAAGGCAATCGAGGACTACAAGAACGGAAAACAGGCGGCACTGGGCGCGATTGTGGGATACGTGATGAAGATGACCAAGGGGCAGGCCAATCCCGGGAAGCTCAATGAAGTGCTCAAGAAGGAACTCGGGAATAGCTAAAACAGGGAAAATAGAATGTGGAATATGGAATAAGGAATACCTCATTCAACATTCATCATTCCATATTCAGGCCCGTTCTTTGTACTCCCCCGTCTCGGTATTGACGATAATCTTATCGCCCTCGTTGATGAACAGCGGCACAGTCACCGTGAGCCCCGTATCGAGCTTCGCCGGTTTGCCACCACCTGTGGCCGTGTCGCCCTTCACTCCCGGGATCGTCTCTTTGACTGTGAGAGTGACGGTGCTGGGGAGTTTGATACTGATCGGCTTTTCGCCGTACATCAGCGCATCGATTTCCAAGCCATCGGTCAGGTAGCCGACCAGATCGGAGAGATCGTCTTTCTGCAACGCAAACTGGTCGTACGTTTCGAGATCCATGAACGTGCATGAGGTCTGATCGCCGTAGAGGAACTGGACGTGTTTGTAGCCGACATCCGCCTGCTCGATCTTCTCACTGCCCTGGAAGTTCCGCGCCATGATCACGCCCGTCACCAAGTTCTTGAGCTTGCACTGCATGTTCGCCTTGCTCTGACTCTTGCGTCCGAACTGGGAACTAAGGACCAGATACGGCTGCCCGTCGATGGAGACGGCGCGGCCGGGCTTGAGGTCGGTGATGGAGTACATGGCCATAGGGATTCGAGCCTAACGGGGAGCCGAAGATCAATCAAGGGTCTCACTCCAAAGAAGCCGAAGAGAGCCGAGGAAAGCCGAAGAAGCCGATGAGAGGACATTCAAGGATTCCGATGAAACCGGGGAATCCTCGGCATCGTCGGCTCTCGTCGGCTTTCCTTGGCTTCCTTCAAGAACCTACTGCGCAGAAGGCGTGGTCCCCCCACTCGCTGTGACTTCCTGCATCACCTCCCCCTGGACGATCCGGATCTCGCGCTCAACTCGGTACTTGAGATTGCGGGTCAGTACCTCGGAGAGTTCGCGTAGGATGCGCCCACGGTCTGGATGCCGGATGAGGAGGGCAAGCTGATCCTCGAGTGCATCGTACCGGGCCTTTTGGGTACTGAAGACGAAGATGCGACCACGGATCTCCTGGGCTTTAGCGGCAACCTGTTCAATGGTGAGAGAACGGAGGACCACGGTGCGGACAGGATGCTGCGGTTCGATGAAGGGCTTTTCGGGAGCGCCAAGGCTGAGTTGGATCCCCTGCGCGGGACCTTCGATCACCGCGGTGACATGATCAGCCATCGCCCGCGCTTCATCGCGGACATCGGACGGAGCGTCTGCAAGTGCATCGGCACTCTCGAGCGACGCGATCGAATCGGTAAGTATGGAGAGTTTCTCTTTCGCAAGAATCGTGTCGCCCTCCTCCGCCTGACGTTTGACGACGACA
>CAYGNM010000001.1:23258-29922 GCA_964351275.1 uncultured Candidatus Peribacteria bacterium
CGGCTTACTCTCGACAGTCTCTGCCGGCAGCGCGGCAATAGTGGCATCCACCACTTGCTTGAGTGCGTAGGATTCATCGCCGGGGAGCGCGGCCGAGACGGTTGCCGGTGCGCCTTCGACGACTTCTTTTTGAAGAAGTGATCGCACGACGGGGCTGCCGCCGGAACCGCTCGCGACCTGCAAGAGCGTGTCCTTGTATTCCTGCATCGCCGTTGCCGCTTCGGATGTGCCGCCGGTCTGGAGCAGCGCCGCAGCTTCGTTGAGACGGGTATTGGCTTGCGTGATCAGCTTGCGCGCGCGCTCGTCGGAACTGAACGAGAGGAGCACATCGACTTTCTCCGCAAGGCGTTTGACACCGTAGAGCGTGGTCCCGGGAAGGAGGCCCGCGGCTGCGGCGCGTCGCTCCTGCTGCAGCTGCGCAATCTCGCGCTGGTGAGCAGCATCGCGGCTGAGGTTGCCGGCAATCCATGCTTCCTGGAATCGCGCGTGGTCCATGGTCGTCGTGGCGAGCTCGCTGTCTTTGGTGAGTGACGTCTGCTGACCGGAGACGAGGGCGATCTGCTTCCCATGACGCCAGACGGTGGCGCTGCGATCGAAGACACGCACATCGGCGATACCGTCGGACTGCGTGACGGAGACGCTCCCTTCGTGAATGACGATCCGCCCCTGCGCCGTCACCACGGTGATACCGGTAAGCTGCTTGGGGACGAGTCCGAGGATCCAAAGAGTTCCCTCTTCCAGAACGAGCGTCGTTCCTTGGGGAGAGACGGCGGGACGATCGGAGAGATCGAGGAACGAAACGCGGGTGTGGGGAGCGAGACGGAAGATGGCATCATCATGATCAACGATGGTCACTTCGCCCTCCTGTGTCTGAAACTTCGCCTGTGTCTTCAGCGTCAGTTCACCGCGAATCGGCTGCCAGAGCGATCCCAGAAGCACTTCGGCATTGCCGCGCGTGGCAAAGACGAGGACGGGAGACTGCGCGATGGATGCGGGAGCCAGGAACAAAAGCGGGCTGATGCGCACGACGGCGATCACGAGTGCAAATGCCGCAACCCATTTGACCGGCCACGAGACGACCGCACGTTCATAGGATGGCTCGAGACGAGTGACGAGTCTGTTCCAGACGAGTGCGCGCGCGGTATGCGAGGGCAGCAGTGCCTCGCGGAGTTCATCCCAGAATGAACGACTAACAGGATCGATGGAACGTTTCACTGTCGACCACAATCGCACAAGAAGTGTGTCATCAGGTGTGAGTGCATCACGGACTTCGGTGAGGATTGCTGGCGCGCGAAGTTGCTGACGAATGCGACGCTGAATCCGCGCCTTTGCCCCTGCTGCGGGCTCGAGCTCCGATCGCACGGAGTGCAGGAGCGACTCAGAGTCGCCTGCGTCAGCCGATGGTGGGAATGGCGCTTTCGTCATGTCTATGCAACCGGTAAAACGAGAGATTTGAGCTTCTGTTACGAATAATTCTGTGATTCAGGGGGAACGGTCATTGATGTCCGGAGGCAGGAGCGACTCCAATTTGCGTAAAGCCCGGAATTTGAGGATCCGGACGCCTCCTTCGGTCATCCGAAGGACCCGGGCGACTTCGTGGTGGGGCAGCTCGGCAATATAGGATAAGATCAGAATTTCTTTATATCGTCTAGGAAGCTGGTCCAGCGCAGTCCGGACGATGCGTAGGGTATCGGCCGTCTTCGTGTGTGCGTCAGCACGGTTGAGCGCATCGGGGTCGGCATACTCCTCCGAAACTTCTTCGAAATCCCGGTCACGACGGTAGGCATCGATCACCGTGTGACGCGCGATGCGGAAGAGCCACGCGCCGAACGGAATCCCCTTCTGGGGTTTGTACTTGTGCAGTTTTTCCCACGCCTTCACGAAGACATCCGCGACGATGTCCTCCGCCGCATCGGCATCAATCCGGAACGCGGTGTAGCGGTAGATGGGCAGAAAGAAATTCAGGTACAGCTTTTCGAACGCATCCGTGTCGCCGTCCTGCGCGAGTGCCACAAGCCGCTGGAGTTCCTCCTCCGGAAGTTGCTGCTGCATGAGAGCGCTCATTATACCGTAGAAACGCAGTGCCGCTATGGCCTCAATGCGACGGTGAATCACGAATCATGAATTATGAATCATGGGCGAAGGTCTTCATGATTCATAATTCATGACTCAAGACTCAAGGCAGCTACTCCCACTCAATAGTTCCAGGCGGCTTATTCGTCAGATGGAGGAAGACCGTATCAATCCCCTGCAGATCGAGCAGGCGTTTGGTGATCGTCTCAAGAACACCCTGCTCCAGCAGGAACGCATTCGCCGTCATCGCATCCACAGAGACAATCGGGCGCAGGACGATCGACTGTCCTCCTTTCTTGGACCCGAACGGGAGGAGCACAACGGGGAACTGCCAGATCACCGAGTAGAGATCGGCCGCGCGCATCTCCTCATTGACGATTGAATCTGCTTCGCGCAGCAAATCGGCGCGCGCCCGGGTGATGGACCCCGGCGTGAAGTGCCAGTCGACAGGCTTATCGTGTGACGTACAAAGGAGCACGCGATTAATCTCCGGATTTTTGTTAGGAATCGATGTTGCGAGCATCTTGTGCTCCGGCGTTACAGTGCACGGATGATGGGAGAAGAGTGCGATTGCATGTCGGTAGGTTCGCCCATCGCCTTGGACACCGACAGATCGGACGGGGAGAACGGACAGTGGACAATGGACAGTGGACAATGTGTCGAACTGTCCGTTGTCCGTTGTCCTCTGTCCACTCTGTGCGCATAGAATACGGACACCCAATCCAGGGCCAGGAAAAGGATGCCTCCAGACCAACTCACGGGGAAGGCCCAGCTCCTCCCCCAGCATCCGCACTTCATCCTTATAGAGCTCCTTGAGCGGCTCGATGATCTGCCCCGCCGCGATCATCTTCTGCACGGCGTCGACACGATTGTGGTGCGTCTTGATCTGATCAGCATGGCGGGTCCCGCCGGTTTCAATCGTATCGGGATAAATCGTGCCCTGTCCGAGTAACCATTCTGATTTCGCTCCCGAGCCCGATGTTGTGAGTCCCATCTGACGAGAAACCCTAGCCTGAACGTCGAGGAACGTCTGCCCGATAATCTTCCGTTTCTCCTCAGGATCGGTGACGCCTTTGAGTCGCGCAAAGAATTCCTCCGACGCATCTTCGATATGCAGATTCTTGATCTTCAACTTTTTGAATGCCGCCTGAATCTGCGCGATCTCATCTTTCCGCATCAATCCCGTATCAACGAGCAGTCCCTGCACGCGATCGGCACCGAGGACTTTATTGAGTAGCGTGAATGCGACCGTGGAATCGACGCCGCCGGAAACCATCATGAACACGCGGGCGGGCGATGTACCGCGATGGCCGTCCACAGACCGTAAGGACGCCCCGCCGGGGCGTCCCTGCGTTTCTTTTATTATCTCCGCTCCAATATAATCGACATACGATGTCATCGCCCACGGTGCCGGGCGGCAAATCTCCACGAACTTCTGAAGAATCTCCATTCCGTGCTCCGTGTGCGTGACTTCGATGTGGAACTGGATGCCGTAGATCTTGCGGCTCTCGTCTGCCATCGCGGCGATCCCACACACGTCGGATTTTGCCGTCACGGTGAAGCGTTTCGGCAGCGTGGTGACCTCATCTCCGTGCGACATCCAGACCGTCAGGACTTGAGGAAGCCCCTTAAAGATCGAACACTCGCCGACCCGTTCGATCTGCGCATGACCGTATTCTTTCGTTTTTCCGGAGCTGACCTTCCCATTGAGCGCGTGCGCTAGCCACTGGTGTCCGTAACAGAGACCGAGGATGGGAATCCCCAGCTCGAAGATCCCGTGATCCGCCTGCGGACTGCCTTTGTCATAAACGCTCTGCGGTCCGCCGCTGAGGATGATCCCCGCCGCGCCTTTGAGTTCTTTGGCAGGAGTTTCTGCAACCCGAATCTCCGAATACGCTCCAAGCCGCCGGACGCGATTGGCGATCAAGTGCGCATACTGTCCGCCGAAGTCGAGAATGACGATGCTGCCCGGATGAACCATAGGCGCAGTGTACTGAAGCAGAGAGCTTTTGCGCGAGAGTGCGGAAAATATTTGACAATATGAATATACTGTTTATTAATATCCCATGAAAGAGACGCACGACCTGCATGGCTGGACTATCCGGCAAAAAACCGGTACTGCTCCCGAGAACATGAAAAATCTGTTCGGTGGTAAGTCAGACGATGCTCTCGATCGCATCAATAATTTCCAGAGCATTATGGTTCATGTGCTTGCGCACCGGAAAGCAGAGCTTCTGGAAGCGTTGAATCTCGAGGAACCCAGTCTCCGAACGCTGCTGATGCGGCACAACAGCGAAACGAATCCAAGAAAAAAGCAGGAGCAGCATGAATGTATTGCCCGCCTGAAAGATGTCTATACGAGGCAGGCGAAGCTACAGCCATTCAAGATCAATATTGAGAATGGGGAGATGCTGATCCAACAGTATCTTGAATTGCAGGAACTTGAAGAAATACTGACAGATCCCTATTTCAAAAAAACTGCACATGCAAACTCCGTAGCGACTGCCACATCGACACTCGCGGCATCCCCTCGGCAAACACTTCGGGGATGGTCGACGTATCTGCAATCTCTCTGCGAGAAAGCCTGGACCAAGCGTCAAGATGAACCACAGAGGCAGGAACTCGTTCAAGCGCGAAATATCGAGACGATTCAGACGTGTATCACCCAAGGTCTTTCAACAGTGATGTCACGCTTACAAATAGAGTTAACGGATATAGAGAGGATGAAATGTGATTTGGTGAACAAACGTACGGAGATGGTAATCGAACCCTTGAAGCATTCTATGGAGATTGCACAAAACCATCATCGCCTAGATTTTTTTAGAACACTCATTCGGGGAAGAATTCAGGCGGAACACGCTCCCATACTGCTCGATATGGTCGAAGCACGAAAATCCCAGCACATTGTCTATAAGGGGAATTGGTCAATGATGCTCGAAGAATTGTCGTCCTAAGTGCGTTGCGACAAGCACCCACCCCGTATACGCAACCGCGGCATCTTCCCATGCATGCAGGAACAGACCGGCAATGCTGATTCCCAAAAATGCCAGAAACACCGCATCGGTTTTTTTCAGTCGCCAGAGAACCATCGCTATCAGCATTCCATAGAGGATGAAGCCGAGGATGCCGAGTTCGACGCCGATTTGCAGGTACCAGTTCTCCGGAATCAACGGACAGTCGCAGGGCTGCGCTGGCTGGACCTGCGTCTTACCGACGAAGACACAGAGCGCAGGATTGCTCTCCGCCCACGACGGATCATCCCCCGGTTCCAGGAACACGCACGGCTCATGAACGCGATTGCTGGCCGGCCCTGCCGATCCGAGGCCGAGACCAAAAGGATGTTCCCTGATCATCTGCATCGCCTGCAACGGCCGCTCAATGTGCCCGGCGAGGGAAATCGATCGCACGAAGATCGACGGTGATATCCAAGCGAGGAGCAGAGCTAAAAGAATCACCACCCCCGAACCGGCGAACAGCGCAGGCGTGAATTTTCGGGAATACATTCTGAACAAAACAAAAATGACTATGACAAATGCAGCTATCCAGGCGGAACGAGAGAATGTCAGAAGGAGCGCGGTCAGGAGGATGAAGATTGTGGTAAGCGTGATTCGTAATTCATAATTCATGATTCGTTTGTGACCGAGCAGTCTGGATACCGCAATGCTCAGGGGAATCAGTAACCAGATGCCAAATTGGTTCGGCCCACTCATCACGCTCTGGATCCTCCTGATACCGGTTCCACTGATCTGCTGGAACGCGGCGAGAGGTCCGTTTGGTAGATAAAGAGAATGAGCATCGGAGTAACCGAGCATCCGGAAAAAGGCATCAGGAAGCGCAAGAGTGATGACTCCATACGCAGCGACAATGCACCCAACCCACAATAAAACAGTTTGCACCTGCGACAGAAATTTCTGCGACCACTCCACGCGACGCAGAGTGATGAAGGCAATCAACGGCACAAAGTCGTATTTAAATCCGAAGAGGAAGTTTGTCTTCGGGAGAAGAAGGGCGATCACTAGAAGTGTGATGATCAACCCATCGATCAAATCAATCGTGAACAATGGTTTTCGGAGGAACTCCACCACAGCGATCAGGAGAATCACTGCGAGTAATGCCTCCTTCCATCCTGCGAGCAGCGGCATCGGCGCGTGGCCGGGCCCGAGCAGCAGTTTTGTTCCCACCGTCACGAGGAGGGCATGGAATGGAAGAAGGCAGAGAAGAACCAAAGCCAATCGTTCACGGAGTCGTTGCAGCATGTGGATGGAGTATATGCTAACATAGGCTCCGTATGGCCAAAAAACGTCTACTTGTCACCGGCGGTGCCGGATTCATCGGATCGAACTTCTGCAACACGCATTGTGAGGCGTACGACGTCGTAGCGCTGGATAATCTCTTCCTCGGTGACCCGGAGCATTTGCGAGCGGCAGTAAAATTTGTGGAGGGCGACGCAGCCAACCGGAAGACTTTGGATGCGCTCGGGACATTCGATGCCATCGTGCACTTCGCGGGCACATCATCGGCACCGATGTTCATGGAAGACACCGTGAATGCCTACCGCAACAGCATCCTCTCGTACCTCGAAGTTCTGGAG
>CAYGNM010000002.1:0-16986 GCA_964351275.1 uncultured Candidatus Peribacteria bacterium
GCCCCGTCATGACCAAAACCGCAGGCGACGACCGGCGGCTGACCAGGAGCGTTTCGCCTTCGTGGAGATACTTTTCATGCACGAGAGGAAGTATACCTCATAGGGAATCGGGGTCGGAGATTCGAACTATGCTCGTTTATTCGTTTACTCGTTCTCTTCGGGAATGATCGAGCGAATAAACGAATAAACGAGTCAACGAGTGTACGAGCTTTCGACAATCTTGCCTTCAAAAACTCTCCGGACCGAACCCGTAAAAATCCCCTCCTCAACCGGCATCTCCGTCGCCGTCATCAGCACCTGATGATCCGCAAACGTCTTCAACAGATGCTCCCGGTGTGCTTCGTCGAGCTCGGAGAAGATGTCATCCAGGAGAATCACCGGCTTCTCGCCACGACGGACTTCCAGATACGACGCCTGGAGCAGGAGCAACGCGAGGACCGCGACCCGTTGCTGCCCGCGGGACGCAAAACTCTGGAGCGGATGTCCGTCGACATCAATCGACCAGTCATCACGGTGCGGGCCGACGGTGGTCGATCGGAGGATCACATCACGGTCGCGGCAGCCGAGGAGAGCTGTGAGGATTTCCTGGTGAAGAACGGACTTCTCCCGTGATTCCCCGCTCCTGCGGTACGCCACGCGGATATCGTTCCAGGATTCTCCCAGCGACTGGACTTCGTCACGCAGAGACAGATTGAACGTCTCGATCAGCTCGAGCCGCATCAACGTAAGCTCCGTGCCATACAACGCAATTTCCTCATCCCATGGCGGAAGGAAGGAGGCGTCAGCAGACCCCTCAGCAATGCTCTTGAGGAGCGCATTCCGCTGCTTGAGCGCCTTCTGATAATTCATGAGCGCGAGAAAGTAGCCGGGCGACACCTGGCAGAGAATCTGATCGAGGAAGCGCCGACGCTCCGCAGGAGAGCCAGTGAAGAGTGAGAGTTCCTGCGGGAGGAATGTGACCACGGGAAGTCGTCCAACGAGCGTCGAGAGCGGCAGCTTCACGCCGTTGCGGAAGCACGCCTTCTGCCTGCGAGGACTCGTCTGCGCGACGACTTCCAGTTCTTCTGATTCGCCGCTGTCCATCTTCACCGTCGCCTTCACCCGGTAGAAGGTATTCCCCCACTGCATCAGATCCTCTTCTTCCAATCCGAGAAAGGATTTGGTCAGTGACAAGAGCGCGACAGCCTCAAGGAGATTCGTCTTTCCGCTACCGTTCGGACCGACGAACAACTGGAGATCATGAGTAGAGAACTCCAGAGAAAGAGTGCCGTAGTTGCGAAACTGTTCGAGCGTGAGAGAGAGGAGGCGCATATTCGGGATCGGGCTCGGGGACGGGGACGGGGCCGGGACCATAGTACCGGAGCTCTACTTTTCAGATCCGAGCCCGAGCCCGGTCCCGAGCCCGCGAAGAGCTTCTTCATACAACGCTTGAACTAAATCCAAATATTCCCCCCTCCGCACGTACTGCCCCAATCCGGCCAGCTCCACCCACACAAATCCGTTCACTTCCTTGTCATCGACTTTCACCACAGCATCTCCCGGTGCCAGAGCGAACACGTACTGGATGCGCTGACCTTTGACGTTATCGGGACGGAAACGACGAAAGGATTCCGGGAAATCGTACTGATAGATCCGCTCGCTCGTACCGAGAACGCGACAACCATCCAAGCCCGCTTCCTCCTTCAGCTCGCGCAGCGCGGCTTCTGTCACATTCTCACCAGCCTCCACTCCGCCCTGTGGCAACTGCCATGCGTCTTTCTTGCGGGGTTTGTGGAGGAGGAGAATCTGATGAGTATCATCGACGGGACGGAGAACGAGGATCGATGCGGCGGAGCGGTAGATTTCTTGCATGGAGCGAGTATAGCGAATGATTAATGATCACGAATCGCACGTCGAAGACGTGCGCTGGGGTTTGCGATTGATCATTGATCATTTACTTCGAGTGCCTCTCCTCCTTCTGCTTGGTCGGCTTCTTCACCCGGCACGTCGAGCAGTACTTCGCCGTCTTAAAGTCCTTCCACGTCTTGCCCTCCTTCTGCCTGTGCAGACGGACGGTGCCCACCCGCATGAAGCAGGCGGTGCAGAACATGCCGAAGACGGTGCGTTTTCCTCGTGGCATAACCCGGAGATGTTACTGAGGCCAGGCCAAGAGCGCAAGGCCGGCGAAAACGATCAGGAAGCTCACAATTTTGACCCCGACGGCCTGTGCAGTGAGAAGTTCACGGGAGGCGAATCTCGGAAGAATCCTGAGGAGAATCCACGCCAGCAGCAGTACGATGAATGGCTGGATGTTGCTCACCACGGACACGAGGGAAATAGGACCGGTTTCGTACGCTTTGGCGGTGAGAAGAGTGCCCGCAAAAAAGCAGACGATCACAATCAGGTTGAGAAATACGAAGGGAAAGCCGTGATCGCGAAACGCCGCGAATGCTCTCCTGCGTAACTGCGGTCGGAAGAAAGGAACGAGAAACGAGAAGATTTCTCTCCCCAGGATCAGCCAGAAGAACGATACGAAGACGCCTTCTCCCACCGTGATCACGTGCTTCTGCAGGAGGTAGAACGGCACGTAGAGCAATGGAAAGAGCATGAGCAGCACAAAGTTCCGCACACTCCCGATGTGCTTGCCCCAGAGCGACAAGAGGCCGATACCCAGGAACACCAGTAGGGCACCGCCCATCTGTAAAGCGGACCAGCGTTCGCCAAAGACCACCATTCCACCAAGGCTCAGGTAGATCGACAGCATCGCCCAGGCACTGTGCGAGACCGAGACATCAACGCGGTCCAGTGCGAGGAAGAGCAACCGGTCCCCAAAATAGGAAATGATTCCGACAGTGAAGAGCGGCAATGCCCAGTCTGTCCGGATCGGGAACAGAAGTGCGAGAACAGCCAGCGTCACCAGCGTAAAGAGACTCTGATGCCACTGCAGAATAGACGGGCGCTTCTCGTACTGGCGGACGAGAGCGGAATCAAAAACGTTCACCAGCGCCCAGCAGGTGGCAGAAAATAATTGGAGAGGCAGCCACATGCGAAGAGCCTACCTCATCCTCCGCCGCTCATATATCCCTCCTTTGCGCCGACGGTGCTCAGATAATTAAAGACCCCGTTCGCCGCGATCGAGCCTTCGCCCGCCGCAGTGGCAAACTGCGCGAAGTAGTTGGATGCGTTCGTGACGTCGCCGGCGGAAAAGAAACCCGGGACGGTCGTGCTCTGATCGGGCTTCACTTTCAAATACCCCTTTGCATCCACCTCCGCTCCGAGCTGCTTGGCCAGTTCCACGGATGGCGTTGCGCCGACTTCGATGAAGACGCCGTCGACTGTCAGAGAATCTGATCCGTTGAACGGCTTCGCGAGTTTGATGGACCGGACTTTGGTATCACCCAACACCTCCGTGATCTGATTCTCCAGCACCATCACAATGTTCTTCTTCTCCTTCACCTTGTCGACCCAATACGGCTCCGCACGGAAGTCTTTCCTGCGATGGATCAGATAGACCGTCTTGGCCACCTGAGCGGCGATCGCAGCGCCCTCCACTGCCGAGTCCCCTCCCCCGATCACCGCGACATCTTTACCTTTGTAAAAGAATGCATCGCACGTCGCGCAATACGTGACTCCCCTCCCGGAGAATTCCTCTTCGCCCTTCACGCCGAGATGACGTTTTGCAGACCCCGTTGCGAGAATGACAGTCTTGCCCTGAACAACGTCACCGCTCTGGAACGTAATTGTGAATCCATCCGCAGTTTTTTCGATTTTTGTCACATTTGCAACCTTATGCGTAACGTCTGAGAATGACACCGCATGCTTCATAAACTTCTCCATCAGGTCCGGACCGCGGATATCCATCTCGCCCGGCCAGTTGCCGACTTCGGCCGCGGTGATGCCCATCCCACCTTCGACTCCACCCACAAGCAGCGTCTTTAATTTATACCGCGCGGTGTAGATGGCGGCGGTGTAGCCGGCGCAGCCCAGACCGATAATAATGACATCAAACATAATAGGAGAATAAAGCATTGAGGAACGATCAGCAAAAAAGTTATGAGTTTCGAGTTTCGGGTTGCGAGTGGAGCTTGTCCTGAGCCGTGTCGAAGGGCGTACCCGTAACTCGTAACCCGCAACTCGCAACCTACCCCACCCATCCTCGTACTCTCATAGCTTCGACTATCCTTTTGACCCCAAGCACGAACGCCGCCTGACGGAAGCTGATCTTCCGGCGATGCCGCTCGCGGCGGACGTCTTTGTAGGCTGTCAGGATCACGCGTTTCAGCTCCGCATCGACCTGTTCGTCCGTCCACTGCTCTCCCGAGCGACCCTGCGTCCACTCGAAGTAACTGACCGTGACGCCGCCGGCATTGGCGAGAACATCGGGGATCACTTTGATTTTCCTCTTTTCCAAGATTTCATCGGCTTCCGGCGTGGTCGGCCCGTTGGCGAGTTCCAGAATGATTTTTGCTTTGATGTTCTTCGCGTTCTTCTCGGTGATCACGTTATCGAGCGCCGCAGGAATCAGAATATCGCACGGGAGCTCCAGGAGTTCTTCGTTGGTCACCTGCCGGACACCGTCCATCTTCATCTTGTGTGTGTCGCAGACGGATCCTTGGCAATATTCACCAGCGACCGATCCTGTCTTCTTCTTGTACTTCTCGATGCGCACGGGATCGATACCGTCCGGAGAGTAGATGCCGCCGTGAGAATCGGAGACGGCCACCACGGTGTATCCCGCGCCATGGAGCAGCTGCGCCATCACTCCACCCGCATTGCCAAAGCCCTGCACCGCAACGCGGAGATTGACCGGATCGAGTGCCTCGCCTTCGATCAGTTCCTGCAAAATGAAGAATCCGCCACGCGCCGTCGCCGTGTCTCGCCCCCGTGATCCGTCGTAGCTGAGCGGCTTGCCCGTGATCATTGCCGGTGCGTAGCTGCGCGTGAGCTTCTCATATTCATCGCGCATCCACGCCATAATCGCGGGAGTGGTATTCACGTCCGGCGCGGGGATATCGATATCCGGCCCGATGTGCTCCTGGAACGCGCGAACGTAGGCGCGGCTCAATTCTTGCACTTCGCGCTTGCTCAGAGACTTCGGATCGCACTGGATGCCGCCCTTGGCACCGCCAAAGGGAATCCCCACGACGGCGGTTTTGATCGCCATTAATGCTGCCAGTGCCTTCACTTCATCCTCGTCCGCAGCGGGGTGGTACCGGATGCCGCCTTTGTAGGGCCCGCGCGCGTTATTGTATTGCACGCGGAAGGCCGGGAACGACACGTTCTTGCCAGCATCACTTTTGATCGTGAGAGACTTCTGATGATTGTGCTGCGGCTCGAGAAGAAGTTTTTTCTCCGCAGGAGAAAGCTCCAGCGCCTCCATCGTGTCCTTCAAGTTCTTGATGAATCGCTGGTACGGCGTTCGTGCAGTGGTCATGCACCGTAGACTACGGAACCTCTGCTCCTCTTACAATCATCAGCAGACCATCGAAATGCCGCATGATTCACACACGGCATCCAGAACCTGATTTTGCGCGGTGAGCGAAGTGCGGGCGGCGCCAAATGCACGCTCCGTCTCGACCGAAAATGCGCGCCAGACCTGCAGATGCTCCTCTTCCTTCAGATGCTCATCGAAGTAGATCTGCGCATCCTCGGAGTCGAGACCGTAAAATTTGCAGAGTCCGTCCTTCTTCGTAGCCGCAATCTTCGGCAGCTCTGCCTCCAATGCGTACATGCAGGCGATCCCCTCATCACTCCCCTTCTCTGCGAGCATCTCAAGACTCTTCACCGCTTCTTGAACATTCTCAGAAGGAGAATGACTGACGAGCTCCTGCTCCGAAATTCCGAGACTCCTTGCAAAGCGCTTCCAGAGTTCGACGTGCTCCTGCTCTTCGGTGATGTTCTGCCCGATCTTCTCCTGCAAGTTCCGATCTGTTACCCGATCCCGAACCCGAGAGACAATCCCCGGAATCCGCTGCACGAGATGGAAGTACTCCTTCGCGTAGATCCGGAGATGATCCAGCGTCAATTCACCCTTCGACCATGCAAGATAGAAAGGATGCTTGAGGAGACTGCGTGCGGAGATGACGGGGTCGAGAGAGGAGATTTGCATAGGACTGTAGGGTAACGCAGGCGTGGAGAATTTCCAATCATTCCCTGATAGAGTATCGAAGCCATGATCCCTACATCTCTGAAAGAATTCATCGAGTGCCATACAGGAAAGATGAATGCGGTTCTGCACGTCATTGGCCTGATGCTCTTCGGCAACAGCCTGGTGGAAAAAAACGTGCTCCTGGTGATCGCCGGCGGGTTCAGCATGGAACTGGGGCATGTTTTCCAGTACTCGATCACACGGAACCGAAAACACAGTCCCTGGTATTGTGCGAAATCTCAGTTCTTTATTGCACATGCGCTATTTATTCTGGCGATATTGTACGTGCTGTTCATCTGAGAATTCGGATGTCAGCGGAGACGCCGTCGTCTCCGCGTCTTTAATGCATCAACTGAAACAACCACCCATAGATCCTCTGTGCCCCCTCTACCAGCCGCGGCCCCGGCCTATTCAGCAGAGAATCGTCAATCACGCGGACATGACCTCCGCTGACCGCCCGCAGACTCCCCCACCCCTCACGATTGAGGAGGATCTTCTTATCCGCAAGATTCCCCGCACCACACCACGAGATGACGATGAGATCGGGATCGAATGCCTGGACTTCTGGCAACGTAACTTCGCGGCTTAGTAAGGGCCGAGCATGCTCGGCCCCTACATGTATTGACGTTTGTTGTAGGGGCGTTGCATGCAACGCCCTTACATTCTCGATGGGGAAAGACTCCCCTCCCGCAATGCGGATCACCTCCGGCACCCAATTGCCGGAAACCATCGGGGGGAGATGCCACTCTTCGATGTAAATCTTGGGTTTTTGAACCAGAAGACGGGATTTCTGTCGGACCCCATTGAATCCCTGTTGCATGTTCAAAACCAGATTCTCCGCTTCCACCGGCTTCTCAAGGATCGTCCCAAGCTGACGGATGCTCTCATAGATTGCGGTAATCGACCGCGGATCCTGATGGATCACGGCGAAATCGTGGGCCTGAAGTTCTCGTGAAAGTTTTTCTTGAATGACCGTTCCCGTGATGACGACCTCGGGAGCGAACGTTCGAAGATCGTCCGGCTTCACCTCCTGATGACCTTTGACGTGGGGAATCTTCTTCGCATCATCGGGGAAATTACTGAACTGGTCGACGCAGACGATGTCCTTTTCCAGACCAAGGCCGAAGAGAATTTCCGTCGCCGCAGGAGAGAGGCTGGCGATGCGCACGACGACAGTATGGACGGTGTGACAAGATTCTTCTACGCTGTTTTCATGGGTAATCAACCATCATCATTCGCGGACTTTCACGCAGCGCTTTCGCAGCAATTTCAGGAACGTAAGAATGAATTTCCAGCGCAAATCGTGCAATCTCTACCTGAGCAGGACAGCACGATCACCTTCGGAGAACTTGCTGCACTCGTGGAAGACACTGCGCAGCTGCCACCGGAAGTGAGTCTCACAATTGATTGGGCCGCTGTTGCGAGACAAGCGATTGCAGACATTCGAGGAAGTGCTTTTATTCTCTTCAAGTATGACCGCAATAAAAAAGGCTACACACTGAGTCCCGACCCAGAAACGCTCTCTTTACTGGAAGATGTCATTCAATGGGTCCGGGACAAGGACCGTCTGAAGGCACTCCTCTTTGAACATCTTACTGACGTTGCTGGGTGATCAGGCTGCAAGATTCTCTGCATTCGTCTGCTGCATATTCAGATGAAGATTCAGAGCTTTCACGATCGCCTGAAGGGTCTGGTCTTTCTGATTTCTTACATTCTGGCGATTCTCATTTGCCGTCGCATAGAGCCCTAAGTTTTCATAAAACTGCACTTCGCCGGGCTCTACGCTGAAGCCCATTACTGCAGCATCTGGAGCGGCATCTCTGATAGAGGAGAAAGACATTGTATTCATGGAAGGAAGAAAAAGGGCCGCGAGAATACAGGCAAAAAACCGACGGTCAAGAGAGATTTTGCCTTCTCTAAGCCATTTTCTGACATTTTGTCGCCTGTGCCTTACTTCCCTCCCCCACATCCATCGCGGCTACTCGCCCATCAGATGACAGACACAAGCGAGGAGCGGAGCCGACCGGACAAAGCCAGATGGTGCCGAAGGAGGGACCCTTCGTCACTGCGGCTCCTCAGGGCGAGCTCGAACCCTCACCCTTCCACAAACGTTCTTTCTTTTCTCGTCGCCAACCCTTGATCTCTTTTTCACGCTGTCTTGCCCGCAGACGATCAGGCTGTGATTCTGACCAGAGCAGATGTTTCATGTGAATTTTCTTCGTATGGGAACATGCAATTCCTAGGATGTGCTCCCTTAAACGTCGCTCAAGATTTTCTGTGAACCCTACATAATAGGATCCTTCAATCAATTCAAGGACATATACATGAAACGGCATAGTAGATCATCATACTTCAGGAGTAGATGGCTTGCCATGAGGAGGCCCCAGAGGGCCGACGAATGGTGCCGAAGGAGGGAATCGAACCCTCACACCTTGCGGTACACGATTTTGAGTCGTGCGCGTCTACCAATTCCGCCACTTCGGCCGGTGCAATGAGGAATGATTAGGAGAATACATTATCTGCGAACGGTCCTGAGCGAAGTCGAAGGGCCGCCACTTCGGCACGGAGAAATCATACTACAATTCATCCGTGCCCGCCCCCGTCCTGATCATCGTCAACGAATCCCACGAAGGACCCGGATTGATCGGAGAAGTATTGAAGGAGAACGGCGTCCCGACCGACATCATCGACCTGAATGCGGGCGATGCCTTCCCCTCCCCCACCGACTACTCGGCGATGATCGTGATGGGCGGTGCGGACAGTGCCAATGATGAGACGGCGAAGATGAAGACGGAGCTCAGCCGGATCCGGGAAGCGATCGAGGCCGGCATCCCCTGCTTTGGCGTCTGCCTAGGACTGCAGACGCTTGTGAAAGCTGCAGGAGGAAGTGTCCGGAAGAATGCCGTCCGCGAAGTCGGCTTCCGCGATCAGGACGGGAAATTCTTTACGGCGGAGATCGCCGTGGAGGGCATGAGTGATCCATTGATGAACGGACTGCCGGACGTCCTGCCGATGTTCCATCTTCACAGCGAGACGGTTGATCTGATGCCGGAGATGACGCTCCTGGCCTCAGGAAAGTCCTGCCACAACCAGATCGTCCGGATCGCCCCAAAGATCTACGGCATGCAGGGGCATCTGGAACTGACCGACGCGATGTTTGCCGAATGGTGCCAAAAGAACGACTGGCTGGCAGACAGAGATCAGGCGGATCTGCAGCAAGATTGGACTGAGCACAAAGAGGTTTTGGGGAGTACACTGCGTTCTCTCTTCGGCAATTTCCTCGAGATTGCAAAACTCCTCTAACCACATGAAAAAGTACTCGACCTTCATCTTCGACTCCTACCAGTGGCAACCCGAGACCGGCACAGTGAAGCTAAATTATTCGATGGATGATGAAATCAGATTCACCGAGACGTTGACGCTGCCAGAACCAGTCAAGACGACGCCGGAAATGGACGTGGAGCTCGACCGCGCGCTTTTCGCTCTGCACCTAATCGGCGGCATCAGCTACTACAAAACATGCCTGCCGAAGACCATCGAAATCCGTTCTGGGACGCTCTCTCTCAAGCAGGCGGAATTCTGGAATAACGTCTACGAGAATGGCCTCGGCGAATTCTTCTACAAGAATGATATCGACTTCGCTGGCCTGATCAACTTCCCATCGCATTCACCGTCAGAGACACAGCCTACTCAGGACTCCTCTATCGAGAGCAGTTCGGATGAAGGTGGATTTATGCCAGAGAAAAAACCGCGCGTGCTCATTCCGATCGGTGGTGGAAAAGATTCGATGGTCACGACGGAACTCCTGCGCGAAAAAGCAGACCTCACCCTCTTCCGCATGGGCCACCACCCGCTGATCGATCAATTGGCCAAGACCGCCGGTCTCCCGCTCCTGACGATCAATCGTGCACTCTCTCCCGCTCTCTTCAAACTGAACGAGCAGGGCGCGCTGAATGGTCATATTCCCATCACCGCCTATCTCTCCTGCGTGACGATCTTCCTCTCCATTCTCTACGACTTCGACGCCGTTGCGATGAGCACCGAAAAGAGCGCGAACTTCGGGAATGTGTCGTTCAAAGGAAAAGAGATCAATCACCAGTGGAGCAAATCTGAGGAATTCGAGCGGGCGTTTCAATCCTATGTCCGTGACTTCATCACTCCGCGCATCGACTACAAGAGTCACCTTCGTTCCATGACGGAACTCCAGATCGCGGAGAAGTTCGTCCAGTACCCCCAGTACTTCCCCTGCACGACCAGTTGCAATACCAACTGGAAGATTCTGGGGAAAAAGACGAGTGGCGCCGCCATGAATCCGAGTCCGCCTGCGAGTGGTTCTGGCGCCGCCATGAATCCGAGTCCGCCGGGGCGGACGAGTGGTTCATGGTGCTGTAAGTGTCCCAAATGCGCTTTCGTCTTCGCCCTCTACGCAGCGTTCCTGCCGGAGAAGACACTCAGGGAGATCTTCGGACGGAATCTGCTCCAGGACGACTGGCTGGTGCCGCTCTACCGCGAACTGCTCGGCCTCCAGGGCATCAAACCGTTTGAATGCGTGGGGACGCCGGAGGAGACGAAAGAGGCGTTTCGGCTCGCACAAAAAAGAGGAGAAATGAATGACACGGTGATGATGAAAATGTTCACGAAGGACGTCCTTCGCTCCGCTCAGGATGACAGCTATGAAGATCAGTGACCTCAACGGCAAAAAGGTCTGTATCCTGGGCTTCGGAAAAGAAGGCCAGGCGATGCTCAAAGTTTTGCAGAAGCATGCGCCAGATGCGGAAGTGACAATCGGCGACAAAAATCCGGCGATCACCTGCGATGACAAGAAGTGCTGGTTACAGCTGGGAGAAGGATGGTTGAAGAATCTCCATCACTTCGACGTCATCATCAAATCCCCCGGCATCCCTCCCAATGACGAACTGCGGTCATTTGGATCGAAAGTGACTTCCTCAACACAAATCTTCCTCGATTCCATTCAGGACTCAGGAGCTCTCGTCATCGGCGTCACGGGATCGAAGGGGAAGAGTACGACGTCGACGCTGATCTCTGAAATCTTGAAAGCCGGAGGCATGAACGTCTCGTTGATTGGCAATATCGGAGAACCAGCGATCAGTCATCTGGATGAGGCAAAGACAGGAAAAAACTTCGTGATGGAGATGAGCAGCTACCAGCTGATGGATCTGTCCGTGAGTCCCCACATCGCCGTCGTCACAAGCTTCTTCCCAGAACATCTGGATTATCATGGATCGCTCGAAACGTACAAAGAAGCCGAGAAACACATCGCCCGATTTCAAAAGAAGAATGACGCCATCTTCTATTGCGCGACGTCCGATAGCGCACGCGAGATCGCGATGGAGAGTCCGGGCACGCGGATCCCCTTCTCTGCTGATGAATGTCCGATCCCGATCAAAGAGACGCATCTTCTTGGTGAGCATAACCGCAGTAACATCGCCGCGGCCTACAAAGTGGGAACTCACCTGAAGATTCCCAGTGACGTGATACTGAAGGTAATCAGAGATTTCCGCGGACTCCCTCACCGTCTTCAATCATTGGGAGTGCACCACGGCATTGAATGGATCGATGATGCAATCTCCACCACCCCCGAATCGACCATCGCCGCGCTGGACGCTCTTGGTGACCGTGTGGCGACCCTCATCCTCGGCGGACAGGATCGCGGAAACGATTTCACCGAGCTTGCGAAAAGGATCAAACGCTCAGCAGTGAAGACGGTCATCCTCTTCCCGGGGAGCGGCCCCAGAATCCGCGAGGCGATCGGCAGACCTGCCTGCCGGCAGGCAGGCGCGCACGCCGACGTCTGTTTTCAGGAAGCCGACTCCATGGAGAGGGCTGTAACCATTGCGAAGAAGCACACGATGACAGGGGCAATTTGCCTCCTTTCAACAGCGTCTCCCAGTTACGGAATGTTCAAGAACTTCGAGGAGAAGGGCACAGAGTTTGAAAAACTTCTAAAAATATGATATTATAATACAAATAAACGCTATGCCTCAATTCATCATCTATTACCCAAAATTACTGCTCCTGACGTGCTCTTTTATGCTCGCGTATCTGCTGTATCACTTCGGCTACTTTGACATGCTGGAAGAAACACTGAACGGTCATGGGTATGTATCCGCATTCGTCGGCGGCCTCCTCTTCAGCTTCGGTTTCACATCGCCGTTCGGGATCGCCATCCTCGTGGAGATCGCGCCGCACATCAATCCCCTGCTTGCGGCGCTCATCGCAGGGTTCGCCGCATTCCTGGTCGACTTCGTCATCTTTGAATTGCTTCGGTTCTCCGCTTTCCATGATGAAATCCACCGGTTACGCGAGACGCAGTGGTTCATGCAGCTGCACCGACTCTTCCATCACGAGAGCATTTCCGAGCGGGTGCGCCTGTACCTACTGTGGTCCTTTGCGGGCCTGATCATCGCCTCGCCCCTGCCCGACGAAATCGGCGTCAGCGTCGTCAGCGGCATCACGAATATCAACACCCGTACCTTTGCGCTCCTCTGCCTGACCTGTAACAGCCTCGGCATCCTGATCATCCTGCTGCTCGCGCGCTGACATCATTTCCCGAACCGTCACCCACCCTCACCTTCGCCGGCCGGAGGATTTTCCCGTGCAGCTCGTAGCCATCCTCGATCACGTCAATGATCTCGCCCTCTTTGCCCGGACCGATGGTGATCACTTCGTGCCGAGCGGTATCGACCTGCTGACCCAGACATTCCATCTTCGCGAGCCCCATCTCTGCCATTTTCCGCAGAAAATCCTGCTCAATCGCCGTCATGCCTTTGACCCATTCGTGCGACTTGATCTCGTCGGGAAGATGCTGGAACGCGCGTTGAAGGTTGTCGATCGTCGGGAGCAGCGTGAGGATGAACGACTCTGCTGCAAACTTCCGGACGTCCCCGCTGTCCTTCTGCATGCGGATCTTGGCGTTCTGCAGATCGGCCTGCGCACGCGCGGCAATATCGGTCATCTGCTGGAGCTTGGCGGTTAGATCTTTGATCTGCGCTTCCAACTCGGCGATGCGGTTATCAGATACTGAAGGTTCCATGGGCAGAGTTTAGCAGATTCTGCTACACTATCCCTGATGTCCCCGACCCCGCCTTCCTGCCACAACTGCTCGTGTGACGCCCCCGGTGAGAATTCCGGCCGCGCAGTCCTGCGCGCTTTAGGCATGGTCCTTCTGGTCACCGTCGCGTACTTCGTGCTGCGAAGCACCGGGGCGTTTTCGCTCTCATCGTCGGTCGGAGAAGTCGTCGGGCTCGGCACCGTCTTCGTGATCGGACTGGTGGCCGCGACCAGCAGCTGCCTCGCGGTCGTCGGCGGCCTCCTGCTCTCCGTCTCGGCAAAGTGGTCCGAGACCTATCATCCGTCAACACACTGGGAAAAGTTCCGACCGTTGTTCCTCTTTAACATCGGACGGCTCGGCGGGTACTTTTTGCGCGGAGGACTTGCCGGACTGCTGGGAAAATCCCTGACTCTCTCCCCCAGTTCCACAGGTGCGCTGACCGTCCTCGTCGCTGTGGTGATGCTCGTTCTCGGCCTGAATATTCTCCACATCCTACCGAAGAAGTACTGCCGGCTTCCACTGCCGAAAACGATGACGCGGAAAATCCACGCACTCTCGCAATCACAGAGCGCCTCTGCACCGATGATCCTGGGAGCACTCACGTTCTTCCTCCCGTGTGGCTTCACGCAGTCGATGCAACTGCTGGCGCTTGGATCAGGAAGCTTTATGGCCGGCGGCATGCTCATGCTCGTCTTTGCACTGGGCACCCTCCCCTCGCTTCTCGGCATCAGCGTTCTGAGCTCAGTCCTGGAGGGCCGATCGGCGCGATGGTTCCTGCAATTCTCCGGTGCAGTCGTCCTGTTGCTTGGCGTCTTGAATTTACAGAGTGGATTACTCCTGATGGGCTACGACACGTCGCGCATGCTTCCCTGGAAAACGCCGGTAGAGTCCGCGCAGGCGTCTGATGATCCCTACGTGACGATTGATGCGCAGGGACGGCAGATTATGAGTATGTACGTGACGGACACGGGCTACTCGCCCAGTAATTTCACGATCCGCCCGGGGATGGAAACGTGGGTCTACGCTATCGCCGAGAACGGCGTTAGCGGCTGCGCCTCGTTTCTCGTGGACTCGACGCACAACCTCCAGACGCCGATCAAAAAAGGCGGCAACTGGCTGGGCCCGATTGCGACTCTGGAACCGAAGACCGACTTCGTCCTCACGTGCTCGATGGGAATGCTCCGGGCGAATGTGCACGTCATGTGATTACTCTTTGCACGGCACCGTCGGATCGGCGATGCAGCCTTCCGTCGGCGGCGTTCCCCGCCACGGGCACGTCTTGCTGTAGAGACAGGCATCGTGCGTCAACTCCCCGAGAGCTCTTTGCACGTCGACATCATTCATGGCAAAGGCGATCAGGATTGCATCGCCATCAGCGAAGACGTAACCAGGATCGTACGCGACTTCCTTTCCATTCACATACATGCGCAACGTCCGGCCCCATTCTCCACTGCAGCGCGAATGATGCTGACCTGCGAGATCTTCCCAGGCAAAACAATCGGCTTCCAGCGTCCTCCCGGCATCCGTCGTCGTCTTCGTCATTTTCGCACCGATGGAAACGAAGAATTCACCAATCGTGAGTCCTGGTTTGTGCCGATGGATCACTCGTCCGTTCTCATCATGGAGATGCAGGTACGGGTGACGATGCTCGTGGGGATGTTCACCTTCCTTTTCGGCATCGGACGAGCCGGACATGTACTTCTCCATGGAGAAGTCGATCATCTCCAGAACGGACGACCCCTCGGAACTTCCCGGAGCATCCACCCATACCGCGAAATCGGCGTGCGCGTGATTGGGATCAGGATTCACCGCGGTCATGGGCCATACGGTCAGGATGCCGTACGCGGCGGCGGCAAGGACAACGATGAGAAAGACGATGGCGGGGAGAACGCGTCTCATAAGGTGGAGAGATGTGAAAATACAGAAATCATGGTAAGCTCCGCAGACATGGACCGCAAACAACTCGCCAAGTATCTGCTCATCGGTGCACTGGTCTTCGTCTTCGGCTGGTTTGGGCTCGATAAGCTGCGCAACCCGATCCTCTGGAGCGGCTTCCTGCCGCTGTGGATGGACGGACTCTTCCAGGTTGGAAGCGACAGCTGGGTCATTGTGATTGGCTTGCTCGAGATGCTCTTCGCACTATTGCTCCTGATTCCCATCCGCCGCGTCCGCCAGGTGGCAACTCTCCTGATGACTCTCCATCTCGTCGGCATTCTCTGGCAGGTTGGCTGGAACGACGTGGGCGTGCGGGATATCGGGCTCCTGATCAGTGGTCTTGCACTGCTGGTCCTTCTGTAACATGCGCTATCATGCCTGCATGATTAAAAAGTTTTTGACTCTCGCGATCATTCTCGTTTCGATCGCCTGCGTTTCTTCCGTAAGAGCCCAGGATTCTTTTCAGTCAGTCCATGTCTTTACCCGAGAGGAGTGTGCGCACTGCAAAGCAGAGAAAGCGTTTCTCGCAGAATTGCAAAAGACCCGTTCTGATATCCAGGTCATTCTCCATGATCTCGCCGTCCCCGCGGAGAAAGCGATATTTGACCGAGTCGTTGAACGTGCAAAAGTGGCTAAGTCGACGCCGCTCACCTTTATCAACGGCTCCATTATCCAAGGATTCTCCACAGCTGATACCACAGGGACACACATTATTGATGTGATTGATGACGCGCGTGAGCAGCCTCCCGTGACACTCGAGGACTTTCTCTCCGGCACGGTTGACGCAACAATCACGCAGAAAGGCGCGGGATGCGACGAAACCGGAGCGACGCCGTGCGTCGTCTCCGATGCCGAATATCTTGTGCACATCCCGCTCATCGGCGCGATCGACATGCAGAAGTTTTCTCTGCCGGGCATCGCCGCCATTCTCGGATTCGTCGATGGTTTCAACCCGTGTGCGATGTGGGTGCTGGTCACGTTCCTGCTGATCCTTCTCCAACTTGGAGATCGGAAAAAAGTATGGCAAGTGGCGGGCCTGTTCATCGCCGCAGAATCGATCATGTACTACCTGATTCTTAATGTCTGGTTCACGACCTGGGACTTTATCGGCCTCGACCGCTTTGTGACGCCGATTGTGGGACTGGTGGCCATCAGTGCCGGGGTGTTTTTCCTGTACGAAGCCATGGGTCCCGCCGGGCAGTGCAAGATCATCAGCGGCGAGAAGCGTCGGAAAACGCAACTGAGAATCAGCACCATCGCCGCCATGCCGTTCACGATTGTCTCCGCCATTGCGGTGATCGGCCTGGCTCTCTCCGTGAATATCATTGAATTCGCGTGCTCGGTGGGTATCCCGCAGACGTTCACCAAAATCCTCGATCTCAACAATCTGAATTTTGCGGGACGACAGGGCCTGATGGCCATCTACATCTTCATGTACATGATCGACGATTTCATCGTCTTCGGCCTCGCGCTCTGGAGCGCCGAGCACATGCACATGACGCACAAGTACTCGCGCATCTGCAACGTGATTGGGGGGGTCCTGATGATTCTCCTGGGAGCGCTTCTGACTTTTGCGCCGGAGTGGCTGGTGTTTGGGTGAATCTGGTACGCTGTCGCAGACCTCACCATGCCACGGTAGCTCAGCTGGTAGAGCACGGGACTCATAAGCCCGGGGTCGCCGGTTCAAGCCCGGCCCGTGGCACCATTAAACAAACACTATGCACTCTCCTCTTCAGTCGACAGATCACGGAACACCGCCATGAATGCGCTCCGTAAGTTCCTCGTTATAAGCATATTCGTCCCGCCTGCTGCGCCCGTAAAAAATGCTTTGTCTCCGAGCAACACCTAAAAT
>CAYGNM010000002.1:16996-19293 GCA_964351275.1 uncultured Candidatus Peribacteria bacterium
GACAGTGAGCGAGCCGCAGCGAGTCGAACTGCCCTCTACCTCATCTGATAGAATGATCTGCTATGTCTTGGCATGTCTACATCGCACAGGCCGTGACTGGCCGTTACTACACCGGCATCACTGAAGATCCAAAACAGAGAATTATTGATCACAACGAGGGACGAGGAGCAAAGTTCTCTCAAGATCAAGGTAAATTGAAACTCATCTATGTGTCATCAGCATTTGATGACAAGTCTTCAGCGAGACTTCGTGAAATGCAGATCAAGGGATGGACGAGGATGAAGAAAGAGAAGCTTATTCGAGGAGAATGGCGATGACCATGCTATGATTTTTGTATGATCGAATTCCTTCTTAACTTTCTGGCGGAAGTGATCTTCCAGACAATACTCGGTCTTCCTGCACTTCCAAGAGATTCATATGAATGGAAGAAAAGACGCAAGGCATTCATTCGATGGCTCATTGGGGCATTCGTGATTGTCGGCATCATTGCGCTTTTTACCATACTCAATGCGTATGGAGTTGTTTGAATCGCAAAGAGCCTACATGAATCTCAACAGTTACAAGATATGAGGAATGCGACCCCGTCTGACCATTTGAAGCGCGAGGCGAATGACGTAAAAGTAATTTACGACGGGTTCCCTGCAGAGTTTTTTTGTTTCAATTTAACAAGTTCTTCCATGACGGAAAACTGGTTCCAAGCATCATAGAATTTCAGAAGAACGGCTGTCGCGGCATCCGATTTTTCTTTCATGTAGTCGTGGCGCGAGTTGCTCTCTTGACCCGTTTCTGCCAAGGCAACCAAGCGATGATACTCCGATTCATGAGGAGGATCTTGTTCCAAGAGCCAGCGGTAATACTCCTGTGCAGTGGGATAATTTTTGAGTTGCTGAAAACGCTCTTCCGCTTTCACGAAATCCGAAAGCAGATTACATCGCAGGTTGTACAAGCATTCCATTCGTTCTTCATTGAGTTTATCAATGTCTGCGGCAACATCCTGCGGCGCAATCATATCGTCGGTATCGTCGGACATCGAATATGCCAGATAGAGCAATTGAATGAGCCGCGATTCTCCCTTTGGATAGCGAATAAAACAGGGTATGCATGTTTCGTTTTTTAACGTCACTGCATCATCCTCGTTATAGGAGCCAAGGACTGACCTATCGTATTGGTGAATCAGCCTGGGTAATTCTTCGTGCAAGAGAGTGCGCATTCCCTCTGTATCGAATGACGAACAATCGCGCTCAGCAAGAGGTGTGCTGAGCGTTTTATCATCAGTATTTTCCCCGAGCATCAGAAGTGTTTGCGCTTGGGATTGAAGGTCTTCGCGGATCATTGCTAGCCGGCTCTCTCTGGTCAGCTCAGGTGAACCAGCGGATTCTTGCATCAATTCATACAGCAGACTCGCCAGAGCGCCCTTGTCACGAGGATGAATGAACTGCCTGTCATTTTGCGGTCGGAGTTCGCCCATATCTCTATGTATACAATAACATATTTTAATAAAGATTTCAATTTTCTCATGTCCAGAAGAAAGCCGCCCCCGGGCGGCCTTCTTCCGTGTTCAGCGGGAACTCTCTACCGCTTCAGATCCACTTTTGCCTTTCCCGTAAACCACGACTTGAACCAGCCGTTGTGATTGCCATTATCGTGCTTGTCGCCTTTATCGCGACCGTTGTCATCATCATCGTCGCGATCGTCATTTTCGCCGTTCTTATTCTTGGCGTTGGGACGGTCTGCGGAGAGATTGCAGTTCACTTTAGCCGTGGCAAAGGCGCTCCACGCGGCCTTTACATCGGCCTGGAACTTGGCACGGGCAGTGGCTGCAGCAGTAGCGTAGGCCTTCAGCGCGGCTTCGATGGCGACCGCACGATCCTTGTTATTCGCGATCGTGAATGCAGCCTGTAGTGCTGCACGGCGCGTCTGGAGAGCCGTCATGATGCTCGCGTTGAACGTGGCACGCGCGTTGATGGTCGCGCTCTCGCGCACATCCACAGCGGCTCTCATGCAGGCCAAATCGACGCTGGACGCAACGCCAGAGGAGACGGAAGAAGACGAACTACTGGTCGAGGAAGAGGTCGAGCTGCTGGAGCTACTCTGGGCGAAGGCCGGAAGCACCAGGGCCATACTCAGAATGGCTGCGGCAGCGGTCTTGGTGATGGTACGCATACGAAATGGGGGAAAGAAATAATGCGTGCTCGGTGGCACACAGGAGAAGACGCAGTGAGGACAGACTGGTTACAGCATTCGCTGACAATCTTTCGCTACACTATCAGCATGCGATCAACAGACCGCTTCTGGAT
>CAYGNM010000003.1:0-10844 GCA_964351275.1 uncultured Candidatus Peribacteria bacterium
CATCAAACGCGCGCGAGCGCTCCGCATCGTCAGCATTCGACGAGAGAATCACAGTCATGAGTGCTTCTGCCGATGATAATTGATGAGCGAACGTCATGGATCAGGCAGAAAATGAGAGAAAATTCCGGAGAATGTCTTTGCCTACCAGCGTACCAATCGATTCGGGATGAAATTGGACGCCAAACAGAGGAAATTTGCGGTGCTCCATCGCCATGATGACGCCGTCATCACTCAGAGCGGTGATCCGGAGTTCAGCTGGGACAGTCTCCGGCTCCACATGCAAGGAGTGGTATCGCATCGCGGAAAATTCGGGATCAATTCCGGCGAAGAGTGGACTCTCTTCTGTGACTCTTATCGAAGACGCCATGCCGTGACAGAGAACCGGAGCCCGTCCAACGGTCGCACCACAGTGCACGCCGAGAATCTGATGACCGAGACAGACGCCGAGGAGAGGAATCCCCTGCTCAGCAGCGAAATCCATGAGCTGACGCGAGATGCCGATGTCGCGCGGCGTCGTTGGGTTGCCGGGACCCGGCCCGATGATGATGTGCGTGGGATTCAGACGCCGCACGTCATCGATACTCACCGCGTCGTTGCGTTCAACGACCGGATTGCCGCCGAGTTCTCCAACCTCCTGATAGAGATTGAATGTGAACGAGTCGTAGTTATCGAGAATGAGGGTTCTCATGGTGCAGTGGTGAGAGATCGAGCGCGTTCCAGTGCTGCGAGGCAGCTGCGCGCTTTGTGCAGGCACTCATCGTCTTCGCGCTCGGGGATGCTGTCTTTGACGATGCCGGCACCAACGCGGAGGCTGATCTTGCCGTTCTGGAACAGCATCGTCCGGATGGTGATGGCGAAGTCGCAGTTGCCGGCGAGATCCACGTACCCGAACGCGCCGCCATAAATACCGCGTGGACCACCTTCCAAACGCCGGATGATCTCCATTGCACGCATTTTGGGGGCGCCGGTCAGCGTCCCCGCGGGGAAAACGGACCGCAAAACATCGAGCGTCGTCTTGTCCGCCCGCACGCGGCCCGTGATATCCGAGACGATGTGGTAAACGTGCGCATATTGTTCGACATGAAACGGATTATGGACCTGCACTGACCCGATCTCGGCGACTCTGCCGACGTCGTTGCGCCCAAGATCGACAAGCATCTGGTGTTCGCAACGCTCTTTTTCGTCGGAGAGAAGTTCCGCGCGCATTTTCCGATCCTTCTCCTCATCCCCCGTTCGCTTTCGCGTCCCCGCGATCGGCCGATAGAGAATATTTCGACCGTCCACGCGCGTCAGCGTCTCGGGCGACGCACCGACGATCGTCCGCTCGGGCGTCTGGAAGTAGTACATGTACGGAGACGGGTTGATCGTGCGCAGCTGCTCATAGACAAGATCAGGCGCGACTTCGCCGGGCAGCAGAATCTCTTGGCTCAGGACGATCTGGAACGCTTCGCCTGCGAGAATTTCTTGTTGCGCTTTTTTTACGGAGGCGCAGTACTCGTTGCGTGAGGTTTGGCGACCGCTCAACAGAGAGGTTGTCAGCGGAGATTTCGAAATCTCCGCTGACAACCCGCGATCCTTCCGGTCATCGCGAAACGGCGAGGCCATGATCACCTTCTCGATCGCAGCGATGTCCAGAGGAGAATCCGCGTGCATCACCAGGGTGACTTCGTGCCTGGCGTGATCGATCTTGAGCAGCATCTCCGGCAGCACGAAGACGGCATCAGGAATCTCGGGGTTGGGCGCAAGCGGGAGCGGCTCAAAGAATCGCGCCGACTCGTAGCTCAAGAATCCGATGTAGCCCATCATCAATCGAGCACCTTCCTGGCCCGAGCCAATCATCCCGTCAAAGACGCAGAGCGGATCTTTGACCGGACCGTCGAGCACGAACGTGGAGCCGGAGACGCGACCATCCCGAACAGTGAGGACATCCCGCGCACCAACGGCGACGAACGAGAAGTCATTGATGCCGTGCTTCCGGTCGGCAGATTCGAGAAGAGAGCAATACGGTCGCCCCAAACCGAGCTGCCGCAGAAGATAAAGCGGATCGCAGTGTTCGGGCCGGAAGATGTGGGAGGTGAGAGGGAAATTCATGAATGCAGGGAGATAGCGGACAGAGGAAAGTGGACAGCGGACAAAGAAAAATCCCTCCGCTGCGGATGAGGGACATCTACGAGTTCAGGAGACCCTTACCGACGAGCGGAATGCGTGAGGGTCTGCCACCAGGAACAGTGCGAGGAGGTCATGTACTGCTGTAACGGTACATCTTGAGCAGGCGGAAATCAAGAGCATCATCGAAACGGGTCGGATACCTCTTTATTTGACCGTTTTCTTCAGTCGTTTGAGGAACAACCCAAACCCCCCACTCCCCTTCTTGAGCATTTTGGATCCCCGCGTGATCTTGCTGATGCTGATCTTCAGTTTCTTGTTGATCGTCCGCTGTGGCATACCCGAAGCAAGTGCCTGCACGAGCTGCCAGCGTTCAGAGACCGAATTGAGCTCACGCGGCGTGAGGATGTCCTGCAGGAGAATCTTCGCTTCCTTCTTATTTTTCACGGAGGCAAAGAGGGCGTAGAGATCGTCAAAAGGCATGGAGGAAGTATAGCAAATTGGAGTGACCCATAGTCATGCCGAAGCAGAATCAGACTCCTGCTTTCTCTTGCGACCTCTTTTCTGCTTGGACGTATAACCCAGCTTCATCAGGTGTTTCATTAGTCGTGTACGTTCCAACCCCAACATTCGACCCGCTTTGCTGATATTCCCCTTCGCCTGATGATACGCGGCGACGATGTCTTCATCCTTCAAGAGAGGCCATCGACCTGCCTCCTTCAAAACGCCGAGGATGGCGCGATACGACACACCAACCTCCTGCTCAATGCGCGTGGCAACTGTGTGCTTGGAATCAAGAATCGCCTGTTTCTGCTCCGGTGTTAATTTTTCCGCGGCCAGAACTTGTTGATAATCCAAAGAACTGATTGCCTCGGGCAAGTCCGGACTTTCTCCGGCGAGTACCTGCTTTCGAAAGCTCTCCATCCACGGTGCTACCAATGCAAGGCGCATCTGCTCTTTGGCGGTGGAATGATGCCGATGAACCGTCGTGAAATCACGGTCCACATAGCGCCCAAGCTTCGGGAACGATTTTCCTCTTTCCCGACCGTCCAACACCCGCTGCACACGATCACTTAGACAAGTACGAACATACTCGACGATTTTGTACTGATTCGCCAATAACACCGTTTCGGGCGCTTTCGGAGTCGCCGTCGATCCATTCTTCGCATTTTTCATACGGCAAGATCAGCAAACAGAGGCAATGTCCGTCCGATCAGCGAGAGCATAGAATTACTTCTTCAACTTATGCTTCTCCAGGACCTCCTGGTACTCCTCGGGCTTGTTCTGCTTGAGGTACGTGAGGAGCTTGCGGCGCTGTGCGACTTTACCGAGCAAACCGCGGCGGGCGGAGTTGTCCTTGCGGTGATCTTTCAGGTGGTCTGTAAGGAGACCGATGACTTTGGTGAGCAACGCGATCTGGACCTGCGGCGAGCCGGTGTCCTTGGCATGCTTGCGGTGCTTGGTGATGAGTGTTTTCTTGGACGAGCGCTTGAGAACCATAGAGAGACAAGGGAAAACGAATTAGCGCCGGGCCGCTCCAGGGAAATCCCACAGGGAAGCGCGGACGCCGGTGTATTCTACGAATGACATGCGGAAAAGCAAGTACCACTAGCGAAAAATGCGTCTCCGAAGCCTCAGAAAAATGAAAGAGTGGACACTCGTCCACCCCTCGCGTACGCTCCGCACACGCATCTGTTACCCTCCTCTTCTATGAACGCTCTCTCACTCTTGGTCGGTGCAATCGTCGGAGTTCTCGCCGGATACATTCTCGGCCACTGGCTCGGGCGTCGTTCGACGAATGATCTCGAATCAATCATCGAATCCCTGTCCGCAAAAACGGTGACGAAGCAGGCGGAGCACATTCTGAATCTCGCGGAATCGAAACTCGCCGGGAAGAAAGACGTGATCGACGGCACGCTCCGCTCGATGGACAAGTCGATGAAGGAGGAACTGGGCCGCGTCGAACAGATGATGAAGAGCATGGAGAAGAGTAACGTAAAGATGGATGCGCGACTCGATCATGCCGCCGTCGCCATCAAGGAACTCTCGGAGACCGCCGGAGGCATTAAGACCGCGCTCAGCAGCAACAGTGCGCGCGGCAGCTGGGGTGAACGTATGGCGGAGGATGTGCTGCGACTCTCGGGACTCGTGGAAGGCATCAACTTTATCAAACAGGCTAGGCTCGAAACCGGCTCGAAACCGGATTTTACTTTCCTACTGCCGCAGAAGCTCACCTTGAACATGGACGTAAAGTTTCCCTTCAATAACTATCAGCTCTACCTGGACGCGAAGAATGATCGTGAGAAAGAAGAGTATCGGGAGAAGTTCCTCAGGGACGTCCGCAAGCGCCTCAAGGAAGTGCAGACCCGCGACTACATCAATCCAGAGGACGGCACGGTCGACTACGTGCTGCTCTTCGTCCCCAACGAACAAATCTTCTCCTTTATCAACGAAGTGGACCGGGATCTGATTGACGAAGCTATGCGCGGCCGCACGATCCTCTGCTCACCGCTGAGTCTCTACGCAATCCTGGCAGTGATCCGCCAGGCGATCGACAACTTCAGCACCGAAAGCCAGTCCCGGGAAATGCTCACGGCATTCGGTGCGTTTAAGATGCAGTGGGAGAAATTCAAGGAACAGATGGAAACCGTGAAGGAGCGCTTCGAGTCCGTCCATAAAGGATACGAAGAGCTGACGGGGACGCGCGAACGCCAACTCGATAAGCAGCTGACGAAGATCGAGGAGATCCGGGCGGAGAGGCTGGTGGATGTGCTCCCGCTGAAGGAGAGTGTGGAGGAGGCGAAGGGAAAGGCGACGAGGAAGTTGATTGCGGTGGAGTGACCTCACCCCTAGCCCCTCCCCGTGCCGCACGGGGAGGGGTATTTTTGTTGTTTTGTTTTTTCTACCTCCTGATCATGTGGAGTTTTCTTGACAGTGACAATCCTCTCGCTCAAAATGCCCTCGTCATGCAACGAACGTCAGCCGCCACCGTCCTTCTCGTCCTCGTCACGCCCTGACGCGAGGTGATGTGTCTAAAGTTTCCTTCACCTCGCAGAGAGGTTTTTTTGTTTCCCCCAAGGATCATGAAAAGAATTGATAGCAGTGCTGTCCCCACCGATCCACCTATGCAACAGTTGAATGGCTTCCTCATATGGGAACAGAAAGGAACGCACGACAGAGACGTGACTATCACTGTGCAATCCGTGCACACACCCAACTGTGCCGTTCAAACGAAAATCAGAGTGAATGCGGTGTCGTTTTCCACCACACGAGCACTTCGGGAGCTCATCGAAATGCTTGAAGGTCTGGAAAATGGCGGAAAATGATCTCAAGACGGATTTGGTGGATCAATCTCCCAATCGGGCGCACCAATCCCAAAATCTGAAACGATTGATAAAACATCGGCACACGCTGAACGAATGTGATCTTCTATTTCGATTCTCTGTTCTTCAGGAACATCAATGACCAAGTAATTCATGCCTTCCACTACGCTCACATTAAACGTATCGCAAAGCGTTCCTCGAATTGTGTCAGCACAGTTTCCTGTATGAGCCAAGGTCGCATTGTGAATGGCCAATTTTTGCTCAAAGGACAGACGGCCTTCATTCGACCACTTTTCTATCAATCCCTTTTCTTCTGCACACTCTTGCAATTGCACAATCAAACGCATGGGACAAAGGTACAATGGATAGGTATGACGCATCAAGGAAAACCCGACCCCCTCCTCGGCCCACTCAATGAACCGCAACGCGAAGCGGTGTTGCACCAGACCGGCCCCGCCCTCATTCTCGCAGGCGCAGGCAGCGGCAAGACGAAAGCGCTCACGCATCGCATTGCGCGGTTGATTCAGGATGGCATTCCACCGTGGCAGATTTTGGCAGTCACGTTTACGAACAAAGCAGCGAATGAAATGAAGGAGCGGATTAAAACTATGCTCCACATTGTCGATGGGACTGGATTCGGGACCGGGCTCCAGCCTTCGCTCGCTTCGGGCGAGCTACGGCCGGCAAGCGGGAACGGTTCTGACCTAGGACGACTTCCTGTTATGGGAACCTTCCACTCTATCTGTGTCAGGATTCTCCGCCGGGACATCGAGCGATTGGGGCGGAACAGGAACTTCGTGATTTATGACGCCGATGATCAGGAGAAGTTGATGAAGGAAGTGCTGCGGGAACTGAAGATCGACGAGAATACGCTGAAAGCGAAGCCGGCGCTCGGGTATGTGGGGCGGTTCAAGAGCGAAGCGATCGGGCCGAAGGATGCGATCAAAGACGCAACGACGGAACGGATGATCCAGGTGATCCGCGCGTACGAAACGTACGAGAAGATACTCAAGACCAGCAACGCACTGGACTTCGATGATCTGATTCTTGAGACCGTGCGGCTCTTCCATGAAGTCCCGGAAGTTCTCGATCGCTATCAGGAGACGTGGCGCTACCTGCATGTCGACGAGTATCAGGATACCAACCACGCACAATACCTCTTCATCTCTCTGCTCGCGCAGAAGTACCGCAATCTCTGCGTGATCGGCGATCCGGATCAGTCGTTCTATGCGTTCCGCGGAGCCGATATCCGCAACATCCTAGAATTCGAGCACGAGTACCCGGATGCGAAGCGCGTCGCGCTCGAGCAGAACTACCGCTCGACGCAGATCATCCTCGACGCGAGCAACGCCGTGATCAAAGCGAATCCCAGGCGCCCGAAGAAGAATATGTGGACAGAGCGGAAGACCGGACCGCTCATCACCGTGCACGAAGTCCGCGATGAACGGAAAGAATCGGAGGAAGCGATCAAGTCCGCGCAGTTCCTGAAGAAAGATGGGGTCCCCTACAACGAACAAGTGGTCCTCTATCGCACCAACGCGCAGTCGCGCCTATTTGAGGAAGCGTGCATGCGCGGCGGCGTCCCCTACCGCATCGTCGGCGGCACAAAATTCTACGCGCGAAGGGAAGTGAAGGACGTTCTGGCGTACCTGTACGCGATTTTGAATCCGAACGACACGCTCTCGCTTCTGCGAATCTTGAATGTTCCCGCACGGAAGATTGGTGACACGACGCTGGGGCACATCCAAGCCTTTGCATCACAACAGAGACTCACGCTCTGGGACGCACTCAAGAATGTGCAGGACATCATGGATTTGAATGACGGCGTGAAGAACCGGATCAGCAATTTCGTTGTGATCGTCGAGAATTTGCGTGGGAAATCATCCCGACTGGTCGTCTCCGAACTCGCCGTGCAGCTTCTGGAAGCCATCGGCATGGAAAAATGGCTACGCGATGACACCGATGAAGGCGAAGAGCGCTGGCAGAACGTCCAGGAACTCCTCACCGTGATGCACAAGTACGATGCACTCGATCCGATGACGTCACTCACGAGCTTTTTGGAAGAAGTCGCGCTGATTTCGGAAGTCGACAAGCTCACTGATATTAAAGACGACGCGCTGACGCTGATGACGCTGCATCTCTGCAAGGGTCTCGAGTTCGAGCACGTGATGATCGCGGGGTGCGAGGAGGGAATTTTCCCACACAGCAACTCGATGTTCGACAAAGAGCAGCTCGAGGAGGAGCGGCGCATCATGTACGTCGGCATGACGCGGGCCAAAACGCATCTGCGGATTCTGTTCGCGCGGAGCCGGATGCTCTGGGGCAACACGCAGGCAAACGCTCCCAGTCGCTTCATCGATGATCTGCCAGCAGAGTCCGTCGAACGTCGCAGCGACGAACTCCTCAGCGCATTCGCATGGGCAACGGAGAGCGGACGGGTGAAAGTTGCCGGAGGGGACGCAGCAAAATCGCACATCGAACCCTACCGGCAAAACACATCAATCAACGCCGAGTTCAATCAGGACCTCTCCTTCGGTGATGATGTGAATCAAGACGCGACCGGCATGGACACCGGCACCCGCGTCCGCCATCCGGCATTTGGTGAAGGGACTGTCCTCACCCGCCGGGGCGACGTGGTCACCATTCAATTTGATGGAGGGCAGAAGAAGACGTTCGCGCTATCTATAGCGCCTCTGCAGGTTCTCTAATTTTCGAGTTCACTCCCAAAAAGTCGGCTCCCGTACGGGAGCCGACAACGATCGTGTGTGGCTGGTATTCCTACCGCCGCTTACGCAGTGACCCGGCGCGCTAACGCCGAATTTTCCGGAGAGCGCGATTCCTCGCATCGATCATGATCTGCAGATCGCGAAAGAAGCGGAAGAAGGCCGCCTCGTTCGCGGAAGAAGCGAATGCGATGAGCATCTCCGTGACGTCCTCTCGGTTCTCGAAGAGCCCGAGACCTTCAAGGTACAACATCTTGTTGCCGCGACGATGCGAGAGACGAAACGCGCTGCGCAGTGCGTGTCGGAATCCCGGGAATTCCGAGAGAACGCGCTCGACGAGACGATTGGGCTTGTCATGAATGGCCCATGCATTCTCGATCACAAGACGCATCGCTCCGGTCCGATTCGGACGAGTGAGACTTGGCATAAATATGCCCTCCTGAAAAAAAGTAGAGATACCACCCGGTTCCCTGCTCCCCGCGGGAGCACTGGATATTCCGTTGGTCCAGACTCCTCACGATGGAGAAGCAGAGAACGGGCGATAGGCGGTGCTGTGAAGGAACAGAAAAATCCCCTTCGATCGCGGATGCGGAAGGGTGAGATAACCGACGAGCTCCGTTCTGTTACATCCTCTCGACCCTTCCGCTGCTGGCACGCGTGACGACGGCCTGCTTTGTGGAGCAGGCGCAGATCGCGCGGCGGAGGGAGATAAGAGAGAATGTCATCGGAGATTTCCGATGATACGCAGTCGGGTTTTCGCGTCAAGAGAATTTTCAGTGCCGCGTACTCAGTGCGACCTTCACACCGAGCGCGATTAGGACGACGCCCATCACGCGCTCAGCCCAGAGATGAATCACATCGAGACACGAACGGACCGGACGCAGCGTGAGCACGGACGCAAGCATCGCGAACCAGACGAACGTCTGTGCGGACATGAAGATCCCGTAGAAGAGTTCGATGATGAATGGCGTCCGCGGATCGATGACCTGCGTGAACAGCGCGAGGAAGAAGAGCGTGACTTTGGGATTCAGCGCATTGGTGAGGAACCCGATGCGGATGGCCTGCGCAGTGGTCATGACAGCTGACGCGTGTCTGGTCTGTTCCTGATCATGCACAGGTGACGCGGCGGTGAGTGACTTCCACCCGATGAAGATCAGGTACGCGGCTCCGATCAATTTGATGATCGAGAAGAGGAGGATCGACTGCGCGATGATCAGCCCTAGACCGAGCAATGAGTATGCGACATGGACCAGAATCCCAAGCGCGACGCCGAGCGCGGTCCAGGTGACGATCCTGCGCGGCTGGGAAAGACTCTGCTTCACGATGATCGCGAAGTCGGGACCGGGGCTGGCGAGGGCGAGGAGGTGAATGAGGGCAATGGTAAGGAAGGTGGTCATAAAAGAGAGGGAGCGCGGCCGGGACTTTACCCCGAGTCGAATCGAGGGGCGGCCGCGGAAGAAATAGAGGAAGGAAAGGAAATAGAAGATTGCGAAAAAGATCCTCCGCTGCGGGGGGAGGGCGATGTATCCAGAACGATCAATCGATCAACTGTGGTCCGGACACGTCGCGCTCCCCGCCGTAAAGCAGATGGAGGAGGCGCGATAGACGAGTGTCCACAGACGCATATACGAGCGGGAGTGTATTGCGATGAAGGACTCAGTCAAGAAGATGCTTGACTACACAGCGGAGAGTCCTACAATTTCCGCGATGTCTTCGCGCGCCACTCTGTCGGCTTCCCTCACGAGCGTCTTCGCGCGGAGCTTTACGTGGTACTTTAACTAATCTGCACCCTCTCCAGCGGAAAAGCGTTCAGACGCTTCCCCTGAGAGAGGAGGCGGAATTTTTGTATCCCACCGCGGCCACGAAGGGCCGCGTCTAATCCCCTTCCCCACCATTCCATGCTCATCGTCCTGAATCGCAAGCACGACACGCCGCTCGTCGAACACATCCGCACTCTCCTCAAGGAGAAGTACAAGTGCGAGAGCCACTTGATCGGCGAAAACGGTCGCGTGATCGCCGTTCCCGGTGATACCAAGCACGTCGACATCGAGACTTTCGAGAATATCGAAGGAGTCAAATCCGTCGACCGTGTGGAACCGCCGTACAAACTCGCATCGCGAAAGAACAAGGACCGCACGATCGTCACCCTGCGACCGAATGTCAGTATCGGAGCGCGCGATACGCTCGCCGTCATGGCGGGACCGTGCTCGATCGAATCGCCGGAGCAGATGGACGAGACTGCGGGGATGGCGAAGCAGGCCGGCGTGAACATTCTTCGTGGCGGCGCGTTTAAGCCACGCACCGGACCGTACTCCTTCAATGGACTTGGGGAGGACGGACTCAAACTCCTGAAGAAAGCCGGGGAGAAGTACGGCATGGCCACGATTTCGGAAGCGATGAACGAGGAGCAAATCGATCTGGTCGCGGCGTACTGCGACATTGTCCAGATCGGCGCGCGCAACATGCAGAACTACGATCTGCTGCGCAAAGCGGGCAAGTGTAAGAAGGCGATCATGCTTAAAAGAGGACTCGCTGCGACACTGGAAGAGTTCCTGCTCGCCGCCGAATACATTCTCGCAGGCGGGAATCCGAATGTGATCCTCTGCGAGCGCGGCATCCGGACATTCGAGGAGGAAGTGCGCTTCACGCTGTGCCTGGGATCGCTCCCAGCACTGCGGGAAATGACGCACCT
>CAYGNM010000003.1:10854-18364 GCA_964351275.1 uncultured Candidatus Peribacteria bacterium
CGGGTAGAGCACGCTGGGTCAAAGACCTCGCACTCGCGGGAGTCGCCGCGGGTGCCGACGGACTCATCATCGAAATCCATCCCCGACCGGAAGAAGCCCTCTCCGACGGACCGCAATGCCTGGATCAAGAACACTGGACTGATTGTATTGAGAGCATCCGCGCCGTTGCGAACGCTGTTGGCAGAAAAGTGATTTGATTCTTCGTCCGCTCCCCATTCTTCTTATGAAAACACTGCAGATTCATCCGCCTGCGCATCAGAATCCCCCATACCCCGTCCTGATCGGGAAGGATCTTCTCAAGAATATTCCTGAACTGACCAAAGGCGCAGACCGCATCGCCATCGTGCATGACGCTCGGATGGGAGAACTCGCGCAGAAAGTCAGTGATCTCCTGAAAAAAGCACCGATGATCGCCGTCGCCTCTGGAGAAGCGTCGAAGACGCTCAGCGAAGCCGAAAGACTTTGCGAGGAATTCCTCAAGGCGGGACTCAGCCGCAAGAGCATGGTGATCGCAATCGGCGGCGGCATGGTCACCGACATCGCAGGATTCGCTGCGAGCGTCTACCAACGGGGAATCCACGTCATCCACATCCCGACGACACTCCTCGCGATGGTTGATGCAGCTGTGGGAGGCAAAACCGCCGTGGATCTGGGGTCCGCGAAGAACATGATCGGCACGATTCATCAGCCCGCGGCGATTGTGATGGATATTGCCACTCTCGCGTCGCTCCCGAAGACCGCGCTGTGTGAAGGTCTCGTGGAATCGGTGAAGATGGCGGCGATTTTGGACGCTGACGCCTTCGCGTGGATGGAGAAAACGATGCCGACACTCCTCAAGAGAGACGAGGCAGCGCTCACCGAGTGCATCGTGCGCTCCGTAGAGATGAAGGCGGCGGTGATCGAGGAGGATGAGCGCGAAACGGGCAAGCGCATGCTCCTCAATTTCGGCCACACGGTCGGACACGCAGTGGAAGCACTCTCACGCTTCGCGATTCCTCACGGCCAAGCAGTCAGTATCGGCATGGTCTGCGAAATGCGGATGGGAAAAGTCCCCGACGCCGAGCGCATCATCAAAATTCTGACCATGATGGAGATGCCGACAGCAATCCCGGAGAATTTCTCGACCGCCGATCTCTGGGCGCTGATGACGAAGGACAAGAAGAATTCCGACGGCGTGGTGCGGATGGCCGTGCCCGACCGCCTCGGTCACGGATCGGTCAAACCAGTCACACAGGAACTCTTCACCCGCTGTCGATCATGAAAAAAGACGCCATCATGACCGTCGATCCACTGGAATTGCCTGTCGACGCTGCGCTGCCGATGCCGGGATCGAAGTCTCATGCCAACCGCGCGATCATCGCAGCATGCCTTGCACGGGGAACGACAGTCCTGACGAATGCGACGCCGTGCGATGACGTGGTACTGCTCGTGAAGAACATCCAAAAAATGGGATTTCGCGTGGAATGGATGGATCGAACGCGGGGAATAGTGAAAATCGTCGGCGGAATGCCGTCAAAAATCGGTCACGCGACCCTCGATTGCGTCCTCGCCGGAACAACATTGCGATTTTTGACCGCACTCTGCGCTGTGACGCCCGGCGAATGGATCGTGACGGGGAACGAACGGATGCGGCAACGTCCGATTGGAGATTTGACCGCCGCACTCCGGTCATTGGGAGCGGACATTGAGGATAGCAACGGCTGCCCCCCGCTCCGAATCAGTGGAAAAGCTCTCCTAGGCGGAAACGTCACGCTCGATGCAAGCAAGAGTAGCCAATTCCTCTCAGCACTCCTATTGATCGCACCGTCGATAAAGAACGGACTGACCGTGACGCTCTCGTCGGACCCCACCTCCGTCGACTACATCACCCTCACGAGAAAAGTGATGCGGGACTTCGGCGTGAACGTCGATCGACGACAGAATACCTTTCGCGTCCCCGTTTCGGAGTACTCGCCTCCATCTGTTCGATACGCAGTCGAAGGCGACTGGAGCGCTGCAGGCGCATTTTTGGTGCTGCGAGTACTGACCGGCAGCAGCATCGCGTTGCCGAATCTGGAACCGTTCTCCGCCCAGGCGGATGCAAAACTCCCAAGCATCATCCAGACACTGCGCGGCAACGGCCGACGCGTGATCGACTGCAGCGGATTCCCGGATCAAGTAATGAACATCGCCGTCCTCGCCGCGCGCAGGAAGGGCGAGACGATCCTCACGGGTGCCCGCAACCTCCGTATCAAAGAGACGGACCGGCTCGCGGTGATCACCCGTGAACTCCGCAAGACGGGAATACGGATCGATGAGCGACCGGATGGACTCTGCATCCGTCACTCACCAAAATTGCGCTCTGCAACGCTCGATCCTCATGACGATCACCGCATGGCGATGGCGTTCGCAATACTCGGGTGCATGCATCCAGGAATCAAAATCATGGATCCGAACTGCGTCCGGAAGAGTTACCCGAACTTCTGGAAAGATCTGAAGAAACTGCACACATCCCCGCGCTGTATCGCGATCGTCGGCATGCGCGGGGTCGGCAAATCGACACTGGGAAAGACGTTTGCGCGAACTCTCGGACTGCGCCACATCGATACCGATGCCGTCTTCAGCTCCACATACGGAAAAATGCAGAGCGTCTCGCACCGTGGTGCGCAGCATGCCATGCATGGAAATATTCATGACATCCTGCGACGCCGTGGCTGGACGTTCTTCCGGCAAAAAGAGGAGGAGATCGTCCGCGCGCACCTGCAACCGGGCATCGTCCTCTCACTCGGCGGCGGTTCCATCGAATCCGCCGAGACTCGAACGGCTCTGAAGAAGAGCGCGATCATCGTCTGGATGCGGGAATCCACCGGAACTGTGATTGCGCGTCTGCGGAAACTCCACCGGCCCGCGCTCACGGATCTCCCGCTCGAGAAAGAAGTGCCGTTGATCCTCAAAAGACGTACACCTCTCTATGCCGCACTCGCGGATATCACTCTGCCTCCGTCCTTGCCCAAGAAAAGTCAGGTGGCCGCTCTCCGTTCCACCCTCCGCGCATCATGTTCGTGGTAACTCTCCCTCTATCGGCTGCCAAAGATCCGAAAACCTTCGCGCTCCGGGCAAAATCTGCCGGTGCCGATGTGCTGGAGATTCGCGGTGACCTGACTCCAGACGTCGCAGCATTTGATTCCCCTCTTCCGTTGCTCATTTCACCGCGCCACACCGGTCCGATTCTCATGAAAAATCTGAAACCTTCCTTTATTGACCTGGAACTCGACGAAGGAATGGAAATTCCCAAGGGTGTGACAGTCATCCGCAGCTTTCATGATCATGAGAAGACGCCACCACTCATAGATCTCCTGAAGATCGCAGAGCGTCTGGATAGCGGCGACATCGTGAAGCTCGCGACATTCGTTCACTCATACGATGACGTGCGAACACTCATGGAACTCCACGCCCGCCTCAAGCGTAAGCACGTAGTTCTGGGCATGGGACCGAAAGCGCATCTCCTGCGAATGCTTTCACCGTTGCAGAACATCCTCTCGTACACATTCATCGATGACGGGGATCAGGCTGCACCAGGTCAGGTCCCTCTTTCGCTCTACAAGATGACGGCGCACTGTCAGCAACCGAAGCTTTTTGGAATTCTCGGCGGTGCCCAAGTGTCTAAGAGTCTCAGTCCCATCATTCAAAACACGCTCTTCCAACGTCACGGCTTCGATGCGCTCTACAGTGTCTTCCCGACGGACGATCTACAGCAGGCGTGGACGACGCTCACGGCTATGGGCGTCGAAGGATTTTCGGTGACGTCCCCATTCAAAGAATCCATCATTCCCCTGCTCGATGAACTGGAACCGGAGGCGAAGACGATCGGCAGTGTGAACACCGTCATCCGGAAAGAGTCCCGATGGGTCGGCGCGAATACGGATGTGATCGGACTGCAGAAAGGATTTGACTGGAACGGAGCGCAATCGGTCGTCATTCTCGGAAGTGGTGGCGTCGTTCCTGCCATCATCCGCTGCTGTCAGTCAAAAGGAATCGATGACATCACTGTCCTCAGCAGAAATACAGAGGAACGATCGCGATTCGGTGTTCGTGAAGGTCCACTGGAGGACATTGCGACGGCAAAAGCGGACGTGATGGTGTGTGCGATCACCGACGACATTGATCTTCCGCTTCCGGAAACGTCCAATGGCCGCGCGTTCGATCTCCGGTATGGCAACCCGACCAAATTCCTCACTGCAACAGCCGCGCACGGCTGGCATACTGCAGATGGTCTTTCGATGCTGATCCACCAAGCGCTCGAGCAGTTCAGATTATTCACGGGCGTAACGTCGACGCCAGAGGACCGCATCGCGATTGAAGAATTATTTCCTATCGCGGCTGGGAACGGTCGCGTTCGTTGATCCATTTCCATCGCGGCCGGGGACGGCCGCACTACCCCCTTCTATCATGGCATCGAATTCATTCGGCGACATATTACGTATTACGACCTTCGGCGAATCACATGGCCCCGCACTCGGGATCGTGATCGATGGGTGCCCGGCGGGCATTCCTCTGGAAGAGAGTGACTTCATTCCGGAACTCAAACGCAGACGTCCCGGCCAGAGCGCAGTGACGACAGCGCGGAAGGAGGAAGATGCGCCCGAACTTCTCTCGGGCACATTCGAAGGGAAGACCACCGGCATGCCAATCACGGTGATCATCCGAAACACGAACCAGAAATCGGAGGATTACGACAAACTGAAGCACGTCGCGCGCGATGGCCACGCCGACCAAACGTACACAGCCAAGTACGAGCACCGTGATCACCGCGGTGGAGGTCGATCCTCGGGACGCGAGACGGTCGCGCGTGTGATCGGCGGGGTCGTGGCGCGGAAGATTCTCCCGGCAGACGTCCGCATCATCGGGCACACGGTCCAGATCGGCCCGCACGTCGCACAAGCCTTCCGTCCCGAGACGATTGAACTCAATCCCGTGCGTTGTGCCGATCCCGAAGCCGCAAAAGTCATGGAAGCGTACGTGCTCGACCTGAAAGGGAAAGCCGATTCCACCGGCGGCATCATCGAAATCCGCGTGGTGAACACCCCACCGAACCTCGGCGACCCGGTGTTCCGGAAATTGAAGTCGCGCTTGGCAGAATCACTCCTCACCATCGGTGCCGTCACGGGCTTCGACTACGGTGCGGGATTCCGGACAGCCGAGATGCGCGGCTTGGAGTACGTCGCCGATCGCAAAAACTTCGGCGGCATGCTCGGTGGTATCTCGACGGGGGAAGATCTGGTGATCCGCGCAAGCATCAAACCCCCCAGCTCCGTCGGCGATATCGCAAAGGCTGGTCGTCATGATCCCTGCATCGTCCCGCGCGTGATCCCGGTCGCCGAGGCGATGGTCGCGCTGGTGCTGGCGGATTGTTATTTGATTCAGAGAGCGTATTCGTCGACGGGCGTCACCGTGTGACGCCCTTACCTCGCGGGCGATCCACCGGATCGCCCCTTCCCAATCATTCATCCCCATTTTTATGTCGCTACACGATATCCGTTCCCAGATCGACGCCATCGATGACGAGATCCTGCACCTCCTGGCAGATCGCGTGGCGCTCGCGCGCAAGACACGCTCCTTTAAGGGGAGCGCACGGGATCCGAAGCGCGAGGAGGAGATTCACGATACCTGGCATCAAAAAGCGGACGAGCTCGATCTCGATCCAGAGAAGACGGACGTCATTCTCCAGGGCGTGATCGATCTCTCCCGTTCCGTTCAAAAACCATGAAGATCACCCCCCAGTCGCGCATCGGGATCATCGGCGGCAAGGGCCGAACGGGTCGGCAGTTCGCGCGGCTCTTCCGCGCGCGGGGATGTCCGGTCACCGTGACGGATGAACAGACGCACAGTCGCAACCGCACGCTCTTCGAGCGCTGCGACATCATCCTCTTCGCCGTCCCGCTTCAGGAATCCGAACGAATCATCCGGCAGGAGATCGTCCATGCAACACGGAAAGACCAGCTGATCGTGGACGTGAGCTCCCTCAAGGAGAAACAGGTGAAAGCGATGCTGCGCGGAAAAGGCGATGTGATCGGCATGCATCCGATGTTCGCACCGACCAGCGCAACAACAGGTCAGACTATCATCCTCTGTCCCGCCCGATGCGCACCGCAGACGCTCACCTCACTCCGGAAAATCCTTCGGGTGATGGGACTACGCACCATTGTGATGACGGCGACGGCGCATGACCATCTGATGGCACTGGTACAGGCACTCCCGCATCTCAAAAGCCTCCTGATCGCGGAAGCGATGCATCGGCTCAACGCCGATCTTGATGCCGTGGACCGGAGTGCGTCACCGGCATACGCACAGGAACTCGATTTGGTCGGTCGCTTTCTGGATGACGACCCCATGCTCTACGGCCCGATCATCTTCGGCAATCCGCAGAGCCGCATCATCATCCGGACGTTGCAGACGCTGCTCAAAGAATGCGCTTCCATTTGCGAAAAACAGGACTACAGGCGTTTCGCAAAGCAGTACCGTACACTGCAGCGCCGCTTCGGCTTGGCACGTCTCACCCGCGCACGGAAACGCAGCGAAGCCGGCATCCGCGCACTCACTTCTTCCTCCCACTCATGATCAAGCGCCTCATCACCCTTGGCCCCGCTGGAACATTTTCTTCCGAAGCCGCAAAGACGCTCTTCCCGGACGCCACACTCGAGCTCTATCCGAACTTCGACATGGTGTTCGATGCACTGAAGAAGACAAACGGCGTCGCGCTTGTGCCGCTCGAGAACAGCCTGCATGGATCGGTGGATGAAGTGCTGGATTTGATCATCGAAACCGACACGCATGTCTGGCGCACGGATGAAATCTCTGTTCGACAGGCAATCGGTGCGCTCGACCGGAGGAAAGTGAAGCGCGTCGCGAGCCATTCGCAGGCGCTTGCGCAGTGTCGTCAGTTTCTGCGGAGGGAGTTCCTGACTGCGGAGCGGTTCCCCACCAGCAGCACCGTGATGGCAATCGAGATGGCGCTCAAAGATCCGACGATTGCCGCCGTCGGGCCTGCGCAGATTATGCGCGAGCGCGGTCTGCCCATCCTCCAAGAAGATATTCAGAGCAAAGCGTCGAACACCACGCGCTTCGCGGTCGTCGCAAAGGAGGATCCGTTCCCGGAGCGACCCAAAACGCAGATGAGCATCGTGTTGCATTTGAAGAAAGACGACCGTCCAGGCCTCCTGCACGACATGCTCACGCCGTTCAAGGTCTACGATGTGAATCTCACCCGCATCGAGAACCGTCCAACCGGTGAACGCCTGGGTGACTATCTCTTTTTTCTCGATTTTCTCGGCAATCGCGCGTCGGTTCGCGTGCAGAAGATCCTCGAAGAAATCGGCACCTTCGCGGATATCCGGTTCCTTGGAGAATGGTGACGCCCGTCCAATGGACAACGCACGATGAACAACGGAGAATGCTCATGATTCATGATTCGTAATTCATCATTCTCGTCCATGCCCACCGCCTCTTTCTCCACTCTTCCCCCCTCCAAACC
>CAYGNM010000004.1:0-17817 GCA_964351275.1 uncultured Candidatus Peribacteria bacterium
TTGTTCCACCACTTCCTCAAGCCCGAGAGCCTCTTGATCGTCGTCAGCCAGAGCGGCGAGACGGCCGACGTGCTCGAAGCGATGCGCGTCGCGCGCGACAAAGGCTCCAAAGTCCTCGCCATCGTCAACGTGGAAGGCTCGACCATCGATCGCGAAGCCGATTACACGCTGTTAATCAACGCCGGTCCCGAACGTGCTGTTGCTTCCACCAAAGCCCTGACCGGCCAGCTCGCGGTGCTGCTGCTGATCGCGTATGCGCTCGCGGAGCGCTTGAAGGAGGGAAAGACGCTGCTCCTCGAGACGGCCTCACTGATCAACGACATGCTCAATCCCCGGTTCGTCGAACGTCTCGAGACCCTTGCCGGAAAGATCCAGGAGAAAGAGAACCTCTTTATCATCGGCAAGAGCTGGAACTACCCGATGGCGCTCGAAAGCGCGATCAAGATCCAGGAAGTGAGCTACGTCCACGCCGAAGGTTTCGCGGGAGGGGAGTTGAAGCACGGGCCGATCGCGCTAATAGAGGAGGGGACTCCGTGCATTGTCCTGACCGGCAATGATGAAGCGCTGCAGGACATTCTCAGCAATGCGCAGGAGCTCCGCGCCCGTGGTGCCAGCATCATCGGTGTTGGTCCGAAGAAGTTCGACGTCTTCGACGAGTGGATCAAGGTGCCGGAAGCGGCCAACGCGCAGGCGATCCTCAACATCATCCCCATTCAGGTGCTGGCGTACTTCTTGGCGGTGAAGCGCGGGAAGAACCCGGATATGCCACGCAATCTGGCGAAGAGCGTGACGGTGAAATAATTGCACTGTCATCCTGCCTGCCCACCGAAGCTTCAGCGAAGGTGGGAGCGGAGCGAAGGATGCCGCGTAATCTCGTGAAATCAGTGACTATGAAATGACTTGTCATCCTGAGTCATGGTTCGAGGCGCGCTCGTACCGCGCGAACCTCACCATGACGACGCTCAGGGTGTGTGTCGTGGTGAGGAGCGCCGCAGCGCCTCGAACCACGACACATGTTAAACATACAAACTGTCATGGCGAGGTGCACGACCGCAGTCGTGCCTCGAGCCACTATTTCTCATCCGGCGGTATCCCATAATACTTAAACAAAAACCCCGAAATCTCCTTGAACACCGGTGCCGCGGCCGTGGCACCGTGGATGACGCTGGCACCGTGAACCACGAGTTTGGGCCGGTCGATTTTCACAAGGACTACAAACTTCGGATGGTCGATGGGCGCGTAGCCGGCATAGGTCGCAATAGTGCTGCCGGTCCCGCTCTCGTACTTGCCGCCCGGACCGGCGATCTGACTGGTACCGGTTTTGCCGGCGATGCGGTACCCCGCAACCTTCCCCGTCTTGGCGAAGCCGAGCTTTACGGCACTCGTCAGCATCGCGGTGATGGTTTCCGATGCCTGCTTCGTGATCACCTGATCCTGGGCACGCGGCTGGAAGGTCTCGGTTGTCCCATCGGGATGGACGATGGAATCGATGATCATCGGCCGCATCAGCTTGCCGCCGTTGGCCAGCGCACCCCAGGCAGTGATCACTTGCAGCGGCGTTGCCGAAAGTCCCTGCCCGAACGAGGTAGTGGCGAGGAGCGTGCGCGACCACTCCCTCCACGGCCGGATTTCACCGGGCAGTTCATCCTCGAGTTCGATGCCGGTGATCTTACCGAAGCCGAAGCGGTCCAGCGCGCCGTAGAAGAGCTTGGCACCGAGCCTAAACGAGACGCCCGTCATGCAGGTATTGATAGAGAATTCGAGGCAGTTGGTCATCGTCACATGGCCGTAATGGGTGTGGTCATTATTGTCGATTTTATACTCGTCGACTTCCACCGGGCCGGTGTCCTCGTACGTATCCGACGGGGTAACTTCCCCCTGATCGAGCGCGATCGCCATCACCACGGGTTTGAGCACGGATCCCGGCTCGTAGATTTCCTGCACCGTGCGGTTGAGGTACGCACCGAGCCCAATGTTATTCTTGAACTTCATCCACACGCCCACATCAGCCGTCGGGAACACCTCGCGCCGGACGTTCTCACCGATATAGAAAAAGTACCGGGTGAAGTCGCGAAGATCGTAATTCTTCTCCAGATCCTCCAGCGCCTTGCGGGTCTTTTCGGTCAGGAGCGTCCGCCCGGACGCCGTAAACACATTGTCGAGGTACGCCTTCACCACGCGCGTATTCGACTCGGGATGGAACACTTCGACGACGATGCTTCTGCGCTGCGAAAGCGAAAGCGCGAGAGGTTCCTTCTGTGAGACATCGGCATAGTTGTTGCCATCAAAGAGTGGTGCATTGGCCATCGCCAGAATTCGGCCCGTGAACGGGTCCATGACAATCGCCTGGCCGCTGTCGGCCTGATACTTTCCGATCGCCGTCTGGAGAATATTCTCGAGCTGCTTCTGGATCGTCCGGTCAATGGTCAGGACGACGGTTTCGCCGTCCTCGGGATCTTCAATGGCCTGCTCAGGGCGAAGGATCTGACCCCCCTGCGGATCGCTAACGGTGGTGATGGTCCCTTCATGACCACGCAGCTGCGGGTCGTAGGTCCTTTCGATGCCGTACTGCGGCTCCTGTTTGGTGTTGAGAAAACCGACGACGTGCGATGAGATCGTGGAATCGGGATAGAAACGCCAGTGTTCCGCGATCAGTGCGATGCTCCGAAGCGGATATTTAAACTCGGCTCCCGAATCGCGCTTGCCCGGCTGGGCCTTGACCCGTTCAAGTGTTTCGCGCGCCGAGGCGGCCTTCGCCTGGAGAATCTGGAGACTGACCGATCGTGGAACACGACGGAGAATCGGCACGTAGCGTAGCCGCCGGGAGCGCAGAGAGGACTGCAGCGCATCGGCATCCATCCCGAGCACCTGCGAAAGAGAGCGAGCGAGGGAATCGACGAGCGCCTGATTGATCTCCTCCGGGTCGGCGTACGCCAGGTTCTGCTCCTCCACCACACGCACGCCGGGAATATCGAGAGCGCGGACGGCCGCCATCTCGGACTTCGTCAGCCCGTATTTGAGGGGAACAAAGGTGACGTTGCGCTCGGCGATCCGCTTGCCGATATCGGCGGCCAGCGCGTCCCGCGCCTGCGTGAGTGTTGGAAGCTGGAGGAGCGCCGGCGGCAGTGGGGCGTCGGGCTCCAGCAATTCCGGGAGCGCACCCGAGGTGAGGATCTTCTGCCGAACGAGGGGGTCGAAGGCGGCGGAGTACAGCGGCACAAACTCCCGCGGACAGTTCTCGTGACCATGGGAACAGTCCTCATGCACCTGATCAGTCAGCAGCAGTGTCGAGAGGGTGCGCGCGACGAACGCCGGATCATCGGTGATCAGCGGGTCGACATAGACCAGATCGAGCGTGATATTGGTCGCGAGAATTGTGGTCTCGCCGGTGCGACTGTCGCGCGAGAGGATTTCGCCGCGCCGGGCGGGTAGCTTGACGCCGCCGTAGTGCTGGCGCTGCGCTTCTTCGTGGAATTCGGCACCGCGAATGATCTGCAATTCCATGAGGCGTGCAACAATCAGCAGCGCCGCGACCAGAAACGCGCCGGCAACAATTCCCATCCGCGCACGGAGGGAGCGGCGCTTGTAGGTTTCGGATTGGGTTCGATGCGGGTTAAACGCCATACGTGGCCACGGGATTGGGCAATGCAGAATAGCATAGGGATGCTTGCAAACCCGTTTACTCGTTTACTCGTTTATTCGTTTATTCGTTACTGCGTGACCGAGGAATACGAGTAAACGAATAAACGAGTACACGAGTGAACCAGCATGTTCGAGCCATCGGCGGCGTCTTTCTCCGCCATCACTTTTCTGCTATAATTAGCGGAATGCCTTCAATCGACTTCACCACGCTGGATGGCGAGCACCTCCTCACCACCCTGCAGGAACAGGCCGCCGCGCAGGGCGTCTCGGACCTGCACTTGTCCCCGCAGAAACATGATGTCCGGCTCGAGTGGCGTTTGCATGGGATTCTCCTCACACTCGCGAGTATTTCGCACGCCGCCTATGTCGACTTACTGCGTCGTGTGAAGTTTCTCTCAAAGCTGAAGCTAAACATCACGAACATCCCCCAAGACGGGCAATACGTCTTCGCATCCGGACAAAGGACGGTCAACGTCCGTGTGGCGACACTGCCCTCGCGATTCGGCGAAGCGATCACTCTCCGTCTGCTCGATCCCGACCGGGGTATCCGGCCTCTAAGCGATCTCGGATTTCCGGATCCGATAGTCGCGACGCTGAAAGAACTCGTGGAAATCCCGAACGGTTTGATCCTCGTCACGGGACCGACTGGCTCGGGAAAGACCACAACGCTCTACGCACTGCTCTCCACGATCATCGGCAAGGAACGCAACATCATCACGCTCGAGGATCCAGTGGAATACGAACTGCCCGGCATCATCCAGAGCGAAATCGATCCTGACCATGACTTCACCTTCGCTGCGGGTCTGCGCAGCATCCTGCGCCATGACCCGGATGTGATCCTGGTCGGAGAAATCCGCGATCTGGAAACCGCGCAGACAGCCGTGAACGCGGCGCTCACCGGCCACCTGGTGCTCTCCACCCTCCACACGAACTCCGCGATTGAGGCGATCCCGCGCTTCCTCTCTATGGGCGTGAGCCCCTACACGCTCGCTCCCGCGTTGCGCGCCGTCCTTGCACAACGGTTGGTCCGCACCCTCACCGACGAATGCAAGGCTTCCGGCACCTGCGACCCCGGCGCTCACGCGACGTACGACGGCCAGATGTCGCTGCCCGAAATGCTCGTGGTCAGCCCTGCGATCCAGCAGCTGATTTTAAACCTGAGCGACGCCTCCGCGATCGAGGCGCAGGCGAGGAAGGAAGGATTCATCGACATGAAGCAATGGGGAGAGGTTGTTGTGAAAGAGAAGAGAACAACAAAAGAGGAAGTTACTCGAGTTACTGGATAATCGGGCTCGGGTTCGGGCTCGGCCCGATGAAGATTCTGTGTTGAACCGGTCCCGTCCCCGAGCCCGGTCCCGTTTTATGATCTTGTATTTTCCTCCACCAAGTCCGTAGTATGATGAGCTCCCATGTACTTCCGACCACGTCATCGGCGCGGCGCATATCCGCTTGCGCAGGAACACACCCTCCCACGGAGCGTTCGAATGCTCCTTGCCGCCGGAGCACTGCTTTTTGCGGCATATCTGCTCTGGACGCTGCTCCTACGAATCCTCGGGATTTCGGGTGGTGCGGAGCGCGCGGGCGCAATGCTCTCGGTAGAGGATCGCGGCACCGTCTCCGTCACGATTGATGGCAAGCAGCAGCGCGCGGAGAACGGCATGATGCTCTTCCCCGGAGAAAGCGTTTCGACAGGCCCCGGCGCGCACGCATCGCTGGAATTTTTTGACGGCTCGCAGATGCGCCTCAACGACGGCACGGAAGTCACCGTTGCGGAGAGCGCACATGGCGAGAACACGTCGCGCATCAGCGTGGACCTGCGACAGGGAACACTCTGGGTCATGACCGCCGATCGCAAGAGCTTCAGTGGTTCCGTCGTCCGGTCCGTGACTTCACCGACACTCTCTTTCGCACTGTTCCCGGGCACGGAAGCACTGTTGTCACCGACCTCACTCGCCGTCTTTTCCGACGTGGGAGAGGGGATTGCGGTGACGCTCAAAGGCCAAGAAGCGATCATGATCAGCGAAGGACAACAGTGGGCGCTGCCCTCCGGCGGAGCGGCCGGTAGTGATCTCTACGCGTACCGTGCACCACTGGATGCCGTCATGGCCCGTTCGCCGTTCGTCCTCGAGAGTCGACAGAAGCTGCTGCCACGCGCGGGAACAGGAACATCGGGACAGCCCGTTAATGGCGATCTCCTGACACTCACGGCACCTGTGAACGGCGCGGTCATGAAGGATGCAACCGTGAACGTCCAAGGAACAGTGGGTGCTGGTGTCTCCTCTGTACTCGTCAACGGATATCCCGCAGTATTGGACGCAACGAAAGGGACATTCTCGCAGCAACTCTCTCCCCCCGATGGACAGGGCGATTTCGACATTCACGTCCAGGCGCTCGATGCCTCGCGTAACGTTCTGGCCGATGTCCGCCGCACCGTGAAGCGCGCGCCGCCGGCACCGATTGCCGCCCCGACGGTCACCGTCCCCGCCAAGACCGGACAGACGTACCGCACCACGGCGGATGAGCTGATCCTCCGCGGTGGAGCACCCGCCGACGCGCGCGGCATCATGATCAACGATTACAAACTGCAGCTCTTCGATCCCGCAAAAGGGGAGTGGAGCTATGTCGCCGCACTACGGCTACGCAATATGCTGCCCGGCTCCAACATCTACGACGTCACCGCACTCGATGCTGCTGGCAAAAAGAGCCCGGTTGCGCGCATCACCATCATTCAGGGAGAAGGACCGGACGGGGTTGTGACGACGGAGACGCCTGCAGGAACCGCATCGTCGACCGTCCCACTCCTGAACAACGCGCCTCTGCTTCCGGGAACACTGACCGTCACACTGCCAAAACCGGGAACCACGCATTCCGAAACCGGCACCGGCTTCCTGATCGAAGGCACCACGTCATCCAAGACCGCCACGCTGTGGGTCAACGATTACAAACTGCAGCTCTACAAGCCCGGACGAACCGTCTGGAATTACATCGCCGATGTCTCGCTCAACAATTTGAAGAAAGGGAAAAACGAGTACGTGATTGTGGCGAGGAATGCGGCGGGGGAGATACTGGATCGGATGACGTACACTGTGGAGTATCAGCCCTAAAGCCCTCATCCCTAGCCCTTCTCCGTCGTCCACGGAGAAGGGGATGTTTGTTTTTTGTAGTTGTTCTGTTTGTTTATTGTTTCTTTGCACGTAAACAAAACAACATACATGCCCCTCCCCGCGAATGGCGGGGAGGGGTTAGGGGTGAGGGACTCCCACCACCTCCATCGCCCTCGTGAGCTGCTGAGGCAGCGGCGCTTTTACATCATGTTTCTTCTTATCCGCCGGCGACGTGAAGCTCAGCGTCCACGCATGCAGACACAAACTCCGGATGTCGTACTCCTGCGAAAGACGCTCGCTCTGGAGGGACGTATACGTGTTATCGCCAAGCACCGGATGACCGATGGAACTCAAGTGGACGCGGATCTGGTGCGTGCGCCCCGTATGGAGATCACATTCCAGAAGTGACGCCCCCTTGCCGGAGTCGATCACCCGATACGTCGTCTGCGCTTCCCGCGTCTTCCCCGTGTGGTACACCGTCATCTGCGTCCGGTCACTGACGCTCCTGCCGATGGGCGCATCGATGGTCGCTTCGGCGACTTTGGGAATTCCTGCGACGAGCGCGAGGTACGCTTTCTTCACCGTTCGCGTCTCGAACTGTTCCTGGAGAAAGAGGTTCGCCACGGGAGTCTTGGCAACAAGCAGGCATCCCGTCGTGTCTTTATCCAACCGATGAACGAGGACGAACTCGGACGAAAATTTCAGTTTCTTCTTTTTAAAGAGGAATGCGATCCCGTGCAGCAGCGTCACTTCGCCGGGTGCCATACCCGCACCGGGATGCACGGCGACGCCCGCAGGTTTGCTGATCACCAGGCACGCGGAATCTTCGTACAGAATCTCCAAGTGAAGATCTACGGGAAGAATCGTCTGCTCCACTTCTACATCCGGAGCAGGGGAGTCGACGCTCACCTTGTCACCTTCCTGCAAACGCTGCGCGGACTTCCGAACGACGCTGTCATTCACGCTGACCTGTCCGTTCTCAATCGCCGTCTGCGCTTTTGCACGGCTGAGCATCCGGCCCTCGGCGGCGAGGAACGAATCAAGACGGTCGGGGAGGGAGACGAGCCAGTCCATACAAAGATGGTACCCCACCTCGTCCCCGAAGGAACGCTGTGGAGTACCGATACTCATTATTCAGATATATGTTAAAATGCGGTTATGCAATTCGTATCAAAGCAATTGAATGGCTTCACTGATGCATCGCGAACGGCGCTTGAAAAATATAAGGCTGACCGGGAAGAAGCGCGGTTGAAGTATTCAATCTTGGTCAAATCATTGCTCGCTCAACACCGGGACGCGATCATACAGGCAGCACGAGACGAAATTCTCTCATTGTTATCGGATGATCCGAACCTTCAAATTGATGTAGGTGCCATTTTGCATACCATCATTCAGAGAGCAATGGATCCTAGGGATCAACTGTCGGGACGCACATTATTCGCCATCGAAGACGTCGCCGAAGATATCTTCAACAGCCTTCGGTATATTCTGATTTCGGAGTTCCCGGACAACATCCTGCGAAACAGCTAACTACTAGAATATCGGCATCGAGGTATACTGCATCCAGATCAGCAAAGTCTTTTTTCTTTTTATTAAGAGAAAGGCCGAAACCTTTGCTGGTTGATCCCCCTGGAGGTGCGAATTCGCCCTCCAGGGCTTTAAGGATTCGTCGTATTCAAATGCGGTATTTGCTTGTCCTGTAAACAAAAAATGGCAATATGAATGTATGGAAAAGAAGCCCCAAATCCGTATGGATGTCGAGAAGATTCTTTTCGAAATAGAGAACATTTCGATCTTTCTGAGACAGGATCAGGATCACTATCTGATCAAGCAAAAAGCAGCGACTATTTCACGAAAAATGCGGACGATCCTCCGCGCTCCGGAACTCCAAATGAATGCACTCCTTCTGCCGGTGATTGAGGAAGAATTTGGCCGATTTCAATCGTCATTGGTACCAAAGGGCAACATGGACAAGCTACTGTCCGACATGCAAAAAAGCTTCACGGCACTGCTGTTCTTCCTCGGAGGTGGGGACTCCATGATCGAAGAAATCCGCCGGATTCCCGGGGCCCCGGTGATCTTGGATCGCAAACTTCTCCCCGGTTCTCCTGTGCGCACCGTCATTGAGACGCATTGTCGACTTCTCAAAAACACAGATATACCACAGTGTTTGTCGATGGATTCCTGGGGTAGTAGGAAACCATGGAGCCTGTCCCAATTGATGCCAGTATTACGAAACACCAATACCATCTCCATTGGGGTGGAAGGGAGGAATCTTAGTACAGAGTCGGACATGCGCGATCTCACCTTTTGGCTGCAGACCCGATCCGGCGGTTCGCCCGATGATATGGAAAGCAGAAGAGAACATGCTGAGGAATATTTGCGAAATCATTTTGTGCCACCTCGGATTGGTTTCGGAATCTACAGAATGATCGACGAGAAAACGAATATGGTGCTGAAAACCTGCATTCATCCGGCATTTCGAAAACGTGATGCTGAACAACAGCTGCTCACCAACCTCGTCGGTCGAGCCCACCAAACAGGAAAGCACCTCGTCGTGATGTATGCCGATCAGTTTGACGATGATCTCATTTCTTCACTGTCCGACGTCGGATTTCAAGCGAAGAAACAGAAGAATGGCCAATTTGAAAAGAACGGTCACTACCGGTTCACATTCAATGTGGCCAATCCCAATACGTTTGGAGAAGAGACACTCATGCGGGTCAAACACGACGAGATGCCATCCCACAACGAGCAATTCAGGCCAGCCTGGAAGAGCCGGTGATTCAGTTTTACCGACATTGTCTGTACACTGACGCGGATGATCTCCCCCGACCTCCTCACCCGCGCTGTTTCGGAAGTGGTTCCGCGCGCACTCGCGGAGGAGAAACTGAAATCCGGGAAGCCGATGCGGGTGTACCTCGGGATTGATCCGACGGGCGCTAAACTGCATCTGGGCCACTCGGTGCCGCTTCGGAAGCTGAAAGCTTTCGCCGATGCGGGCCATCATGTGATTTTTTTGATCGGGAGTTTTACGGCAATGATCGGCGATCCGACGGGGCAGGACAAGATGCGGCAGCCTTTGACGCGCGAGCAGATTGAAAAGAACTTTGAAACCTACAAGGCCCAGGCAGGGAAGATTTTGGATTTTACAAAAATCGAACTGGTCTTCAACCACGAATGGTTCGGAAAAATGAGCTACGAAGAAAGTCTACGCCTGCTTGCGGCCCACTTTACCGTGCAACAGACTCTCAAGAGAGATATGTTTCAGGAGCGGCTAAAGGCGGAAAAGGATATTTGGAACATTGAATTGCAGTACCCGCTCATGCAGGCATACGACTCCGTCATGCTCGATGTGGACTGTGAAATTGGCGGAAACGATCAGCTCTTCAACATGATGTGTGGACGAGCACTTCAGAAGATCAATCGCAAGCGCGACAAGTTCGTCCTCACGACAAAATTGATCGAGGGGACGGATGGCCGCAAAATGAGCAAAACGTACGACAATTGCATTTGGCTCGAAGATTCGGCCAAAGAGATGTACGGGAAAATCCTATCGATCAAAGATGAACTGATCGTGCCGTATCTGGAATGCGTCACCGAGATACCGATGGCGGAGATCAAAGAAATCGAGAAGAGTCTCAAGAAGGGGAGTAACCCCAAAGAGGCAAAGATGCGCCTAGCGCGCGAAGTGGTGGGGCTCTACCACGGAACCGAGGCTGCCAAGCACGAAGAAGATCAATTCACGAAAGTCTTCTCCCAGCACGAGCTTCCGGAGGACATCAAGGAAGTAAAAGTAGAGAAGGGGAGTCTGGTGATCGATGTGCTGACGAAGCAGAAACTCGTCACCTCGAAAGGGGAGGCACGGAGGCTGATTGAACAGGGCGGCGTCCACCTGAATGACAAGACGGTGAAGGGGATTGAGGCGACTGTTGAACAGGGGATTTTGAAGGTGGGGAAGCGGAAGTTCCTGCGACTGAACATCGCCTGATTGCCGATTTCAGCCAAGAAACCATCTTGATAGCGGTGCTATACTTCTTCGCTATGGCACCGAAGAAACCCGAGCCCACCACCCTGATCACCTACCTGTGCACCCGCTGCACGTGGGACTTTACGCGGACGGAAAACGACAAGCCAACCTGCACCATCTGCGAGAAGAACGACAAATTGCAGGAAATGAAGCGCGAGCCGATCACGCCGCAGGCACTCGAGGCCGGCATGATGCGCTCGATGGAGCGGATGATGGTGAGTCTGGAGAAGGCGTATGACTCGGGGAAAAAAGAGGGGATCGATGACAAAGATGAAATCCTGCTACTGGAAGCGATGGTGAAGGCGAAGAATTTGCAGAAGCATGTGGAGAAGGCATTTGGGAAAAAAGCGACGAGGAAGAGGAAATCGAAGGTCTGATTTCAGCGGCAGCCAAACCGCGGGAGGTCAGCGGAGACTCCGCAGTCTCCGCTGAAAACAATCACTCATTCATTCTTTCCGTGATATTTCTTATGGACTTCTTTCAGTCTGGGGTTTGTCACATGCGTATAAATCTGCGTCGTACTCAGATCCTTATGCCCCAGCATTTCCTGTACGGAGCGGAGATCGGCACCATTGCGAAGAAGATCGGTCGCGAAGGAGTGGCGAAGCGTATGTGGTGAAGGATCGCTGACGATGCCCGCCAGCCGCGCGTATTTTTTCACCGCTCCGTAGATCGAGATTCGTGACAGGCGGAATTCCTCACCCGGCGGCATCGCCTTGGATGCTTTGTCATGATGACGGATAAACAGGGGATTGAGGTGGTCCAAGCGGCAGTCGAGATACTCCCGCAGAGCATCGGCCGCCCGGTCACTGATGAAGACCACCCTGATCTTCCCGCGCTTGCCACGGACGGAGATCTCGCGCGTGGTGAAGTTGAGATCTTTGCGGTTGAGTCCCCGCAGCTCTGCAAGACGCAGACCCGTCGAAAAGAACAGGTGCAGCATCCCCGCGTCGCGCTTCCCCTCCTTGGTCGCCGTATTCGGTGCCGTAAGCAAACGCTCAAGTTCGTCACTGAAGAGGACTTTGACCTTCCGTTGTTCTTCCTTGAGGCGCGCAACGCGGTCAGGTGGATAAACGTCCATTTCCTCTTCCCGGATCAAATACTTCAGAAAAGCCCGCAGGATCGTCAGATGATGGTTCTTAGTACGAACAGTGAGCTCTTTTCCGCTGCGGGCACGGAAAGAGTGCAATGCGGATTTATAGATACGGATAGAACTCTTATCAAATAGTCGGGGATCATTAACGTCGGACAAGTCTTGCAAAAGATTTAACGATTCACGGTATGCGCTGATGGTTAGCGGAGATTTATTTTCTTCCGCTTTCAGGAACGTCAAATACCTGTCGACGGCCTTCGACAATGCCGTGGGTGTACGAGCCGGCGGACGAGGGGAGTGGTTATCCACAAGTTCTACTACTTAACATAATGCATTTTATGTTAATAAGTTAATCAATACAAGCAAATCCACACCAATGGCTTCGCGTAGCAGACTTCTGGCCGTAAACAGGAATGCCGGCGGATGTCCTGCTGGATACGTGGGCAGTTCCCAGCCCTGAATACCCGCAATCATCCGGATCCGGGCCAGATGGTAACCGTCACTGATAGCGAGCGTGCTCTGGCAGTCCTCTGTCAAGGGGCGGGTGTACAGGAGGTTCTCCCAGGTGCTGCGGGAATTTTCTTCCAAGGTGATACGTTCCGCGGGAACACCGAGTGAAATTGCATATTCCCGCATCACGCGCGCTTCACTTTTGGAATTCCCCTCTCCCCTCCCCCCGGTAAAGAAGAGGCGGTGAAGCCTCCCTTGGTCGAAAAGCTCAGCTGCAGTCGAGACGCGCCGGGCAATCCCCGGCCCAGCTGTCAGATCCGTCACACTACCTTTTTCATTACGAACAGGCCGAACTGCCGCACCGAACACGATGCCGCAATCGGCATACTGCTCGCCCGTTCCCCCCATCCGCTCGGCAACGTAGAGAACACTCATTGCATAGAAAACGGCTAGAGGAAGCCCAATAATCAGAGCTGCGAGCCGGAGGGACATCCAGAATTTGCGGTACACGACAACAGTATACGGCGGCAATGACGGGGATGTCAGCGGAGATTCCGCAGTCTCCGCTGATAAACAACATCATCACTGCGGCGTAATACTAATATTCGACGGAATCGCCGGCAACACTCCAGCCCACGGCGGCCACAATTTGATCTCCACGCGATCGACTTCGGGGAAGTTGCGCAGGATCCGCTGGGCATCGTGGACAGAGAGTCCCGCGATGGCGTCGCGAACTTTCCTGCCAAAGCCAGCACCAAGCGGCGATAAGGGATCCAGAACGAATTGCTCGGTGCCGGTGATATCCGCGGTGATCTTGATCCACCCGCCGGTATAACGGTTCTTCGGCGAACCATCATCTGCGTACTCGATGACAATCACCCTCTCGGGATCAATGTGCACGGTCTCGGAGAGAAGACGCTTCCCGTCGCCCGCATGCGCCTGCAGCTCCTTGCTGTAGGCCATCTCCAGCGCCTGCAGATCGTAGGCAGGAACGCTGTAGAGCAGAGTGCCGTCGATCGGCACCGACTTCACGGGTTGACCGAGGAACTGGGTCGGCAGAACGAAACCGCTGTAGGTCGAACGGATGAGATCGTCCTTCGCCAGCAGCTCAATACGGGCATCGGCGTCGCGGGCGTTGCGCAACTGACGCTCCTCTTCCACCAGCTGTTTGGCTGCGAGCAGCAGTTCCTGCTCGAGTCTTTTGCGGGCAGCCACGAGATCTTTTTGCTGCAGAACAGTTCGCTCCGATGTGGAACCGCCTGTCGCTGCCTCCGGATTCGTCGCGTACACGATTTTCCGGTCGGAGACGGGCAGCCCGATGAATTCCCACTGGAGCCCGGCCGGAACATTGCCGCGGGCACCGATGATTTTGTCGTAGAGATCCAGATGATTCGCCTTAGCGGCAACTGTCCGCTTCTCTCCCGCCGGAATCGTCACCGATTCCTGAATCCGGAAAATCATCCCCGCCTGGTTCAAGAGCCGCGTGCCCGAGCGGAACGAGTACGCTTCCTTCGCATCGTTGACGATCGTCATGGGAACATGCGCGTCGTTGCCCGTAAATTCGGGACTGATATCGTCGAATGTCAGAGACTTGTCGACACGCACCGCGATCGTCTGGAGTGGTTGGATCCGCACGCGACCGGTCACCGGAATCCGCGAACCCGAGGACACCAGCGTGACATTCATGGTCAGCGTCACAATGTCCGAACGCGCCCACACCCGTACATCGGCCGAGGGGAGCAGGCGGAAGACGACAAAAAGAAACAGTCCGGTACTCAGCAGGACGAGCGTGATGATACGGGTCTTGGGTACCGAAAGGAGCCCGACGGTCTGGAGACGCGACCGCCACTGCTGCCGCCAAAGACTGGGAGAGAAGGAACGAAGAGCCTCCGCGGAACGCTCGTGACCGGTGAGCAAGGTACGCAACTTTCGCGTCCGGTCCACCACGCGGATGCCGCGCTGCCGCGCATCGCGGATCACCGCAGGCTCCTTGGTTGCCAGTGTCAGCCGATAGCGAAACTTCGCCAGTTCTTCTAGAAAATGCGTGCGATCCTCCTGCTGCAGGAGAAACGTGTTATCCACGCTCGAGAGTATAATCACCAGATCCCCCTCGGCCTCGCGGATGCGACGCGCGAACGCATTCCAGGATTCCTCCTCAGCACGCCAAAGGACGGTGATCTTCGTATCAGGCACGGTGGAGATGATACAGCGCATGCCTTCGACGTGCGAACGACGCAGGTCGAAGACCTGCGCTGGTTTGTGATTGGTGATTGATCATTTTTGTCGCAGCGCCTCAATCCCCGGGAACGGCCTCCCGCCAATAAACTCCAGCATCGCTCCACCACCCGTGCTCACAAAGGAGTATGCATCGAGGGGAGATCCTGACCGGACATGAAAATCGATGGTGTCACCGCCGCCGATCACGGAAAACGCACCGTTTTTGGTGGCAGCAGCAACCGCCTCGGCGATGCGCTTGCTTCCGTCGGAGAAACGATTGATCTCATAGAGGCCCAGCGGACCGTTCCAGATGATCGTCTTCGCCGTCGCGATCACTTTGGCATACAGCTCGACTGTCTCTGTGCCGATATCGAAGATACTCATTCCGTCCCCCATGTTCTCGACCGGCCGACAGAGCTTCTCCACTCCATCGATTGCTTCCGATGCGACGATGACATCTCGCGGAATGTGGATCCTCGCGCGGCCTTTCTTCTCTGATTCGAGCATGGTCTCCTGAGCCTTCCCGAGCGCGTCTTCTTCGTACTTGGACGTGCCGACGCCGAATCCACGCGCAGCAATGAACGTATTCGCAATGCAGCCGCCGAGGAGAATATCGTCGCCTTTCGTGAGAAAGCGATCGATCACCGGGATCTTCGTCTCCATCTTGGCACCGCTGATGATCAGGACCACAGGATGGACAGGATCATGGAGCGCTTTGCCCAGCATCGTCACTTCTTTCTCCAGATGCATGCCCGCAAAGGCCGGGAGCAATCGCGCAACGGCGCAGGTGCTGGCTTCCTCATATTCGTGACACGACGCGAACGCTTCGTTCACATAGAGATCGGCGAGTGCCGCAAGTTGCGTACCCATCTGCAGCTGCTCTTCGGGAGACCCTTCCTCTCCAGGGAGGAAGCGGACGTTCTCGAGATAGAGGATCTGCCCGTTTTTAAGCGCCCCTGCAGCTTTCTCGACTTCCGGCCCAACAGTCTGGGACATGTGCGTGACCGTGACACCGTGCAGGAGGCTCTGCAAATGCGCGGCGACCGTGACCGTCGAACATTTCGGATCGACTTTCCCCTTCGGTCGTCCCACGTGCGTCATCAGGATCAGACGCGCCCCCATCTTCAGCAAAAACTCGATTGTCGGCAGCGTCGCGCGGATCTTCTCGTCATTTTTCAGTTTTCCATCATCGTTCGTGGTGACGTTGTGATCGACGCGAACGAGGATGCGCTTGCCTGCAAAGTCTGTGTCTGTCAGGCGGCGAATCTCGGTCGTATTCATGGCAGTAGTGTAATGATGGATACCAGTTGATCAATCCCCGCCATTGATTGATGATTCCCCTGCCCATGACTCCCCTGCTGGTCCTGCCGGCCCTCGCCTTCCTCGCGACGGTGATCCTCCATGTAGCGGCGCTGATGATTTTTCCGCGTCTGGGCCTCCTGGACTTCCCTCAACGCTACGGCCTCTCGCGTCCACCTATCCCCTACCCCACGGGCGTGATCGCGGTGGCGATCTTCCTGATTTTCTTCACCGTGCTGCATCCGCTCACGACGGAGAATCTTGCGCTCCTCGCGGGAGTCATTCTTCTTGCAGCCGTCTGCATGATCGACGATCGTACTTTTCTCTCTCCGCGCCTGCGCATCGTCATACAGACACTCACTGCGCTCCTCCTCGCCCTGGGTGGGATCCGCATTGACGCGGTCACCAATCCCCTCCCCGGCGTGTGGAGCGATGCCGGGAGCCTGACGCTCAGTAGCGGCTGGGCACTCGGCTTCAGCATCGTCTTCACGATTCTCTGGCTCCTCTTCACCATCAACGCCCTCAACTGGTTCGACGGGATTCCGGGTCAGGTGAGCACACTCTCGTCCATCGCGTTTTTGACAATCGGCGTGCTCGCGCTGAGCGAACGGGTGAATCAGCCGACGCTCGCGCTTCTCTCCTTCATTCTGATGGGCATCAGCCTGGCAGCGCTGCTCTTCGATTTTCCACCGCCGAGAGTACTGATGGGTGACACCGGTGCGATGTTCTTCGGGCTGATGATCGGCATCCTGACTATCTACTCCGGCGGCAAAGTCGCGACGGCATTCTTGGTCCTCGGCGTGCCGCTGATTGATCTGCTCTTCGTTGTTCTGCGACGACTGCGCCGCGGACTTTCTCCTCTCAAAGGAAACGCGACGGACCAGCACCTGCACCACCGACTGCTGCGCAGAGGCTGGTCGCCGCGACATATCATTCTCCTCACCGCCGGTATCGGCGCGCTCTTCGGCATCACGGCGCTGTTTCTGGGGACGTGGGAGAAGGTGGGGGCCGGTGCGGTCCTCTTGATGGTGATGGTGGGGTTGTCGTGGTATTCCGGAACCCAAACAACACACAAAACATCCCTCCTCCCATCGGGAGGAGGCTAGGTGGTGGGGGTCCGTATGAACATTTCCGCTGAACGCATGCGGCTTCTTCCCTCTCTTGACCCTACTTGATAAATTTCATGGGCCTCTCACTCTTATCCTCGTACGGCTTCACCAACAGCACCAGCGTTTGATCTGCGAGCGGGAGCGCTTCAGTCTCGTAGACGCCGTTTTTGAAGTCCGCGAGCGCGAGATTCGCGGTCTTGAACTCCGCGCGTCCAAAAGCCGTGGTGAGCGCGATCTTCTTGTTCTCGCTCGGGATTTTGACCACGTTTCCCTCCGCATCCAAGAGCGTCAGAGTGACCTTCTTCCACGCGCGGTCACGCGAGAACGTACCGTCGTGGGTGATCCGGATACTCGCAACCGTGGCGATTCCCGAACGAGCGGCAATCGATGAGGAAGCAACTGAGGAAACAACCGGAATGGGAATGACCGGCGCGGAATCCGTGTACGCGATGAGTGTCTTCACCACACTGCTTGCAGTACCCAGCTTCGACAGACGCGCCGTGCGGCGATCGGCGACCGTCGTTCGCGGGGCTGCGGAGGAAGATGTGCTTTTCTGCACAAGAACAGTCGGAACGTACCCTGCGTACGATTGCACCAGGAGCATGGGATCCAACATGTACTGCTCTCCATTGGCACGGCCGAGACCGCTATCCACCGCCTGCGCAAACGTCATTTTCGCCTCTCGCTGCTCGGCCGAGGTGAACGGCCAGTACGGATGGAACGGTGCGGACGCGCGGTCCATCTGGAAGTGCAAGTGCGGTGCGGAAGCATTCCCGGTGCTGCCGCTGAGACCGATCTGCTCGCCCTTCAGCACCGTCAGCCCTTCCTGCACTTGGGCTTCGCTCAAGTGCGCGTAGACAGAGTAGACAACTG
>CAYGNM010000005.1:0-16867 GCA_964351275.1 uncultured Candidatus Peribacteria bacterium
CCCAACTCCTGCTGGAACAGGTGCTGTTTGTGCTCATCACGCGAGAAGAGGCGGACGGTCTCCGGCTCCTGCAGGAGGAGCTGCCGGACGACCTCGGAGCCGATGGAACCGGTAGCGCCGGTCACGAGGATGCGCTTGCCGCGGAAAAAGGAAGACATGAACGGGGGGAGAGCGGTTGAGGCGGCGATTGTATGCCCGAAAACGGCATTCGTCACGGCAAAAGCCTCCCTACAGAGGCTCAATCCCGCTGGCGAACGAGGATCTCTGCGAGCGCGAGATCTGCCGGTGTATCGATATCGAGTGAGCTCTCGGCGTCCATCACGAGCGCCCGGGAGTCTGCCCCGAACGCATTGCCGCCCGATCGGACAATCACGGGCGTGAGAACATACACAGCGCCGTTGAGCGCATAGTACGTCACGCGCTCCTTCGGGATCACGGACTGCGGCGCAGGAAGCAATTTGCCGCCGTCGATGCGCATGCTCATCTGCGGGCCGTGGGCATAGGGCATCGCCGTAACACTCACGACCGAATCCGGGGCGGTCTTTTGAAAGAGTCGGATTGCGTCGTCGATGTGGACGGACGTCCGCAGTGGCGACGTCGGCTGCAGCAGAACGATGACCGAGGGACTGTAGTGTTCGCGACGTTCAAGTTCGCTCAGGACATGCCGGACAGTCTCCATGGACGAGGTGTCATCGAGGGCGAATCCCACATCACGCAGAAAGGGAACCTCCACACCAGACGCACGACCGACCGCAGCGATCTCTTCGCTGTCCGTGCTCAGAATCGTCCGCGTGAGGAGCGTGCTGCCAAGTGCCGCCTCGCAAGTGTAGGCGAGGAGCGGCTTTCCGTTTACCATCGCGATGTTCTTCCCCGGCAGCCGCTTGGATCCTCCGCGTGCGAGAATGATGCCGAGGATGTCTTCTTTTTTCATAGCAGGATCAGAGGACGGACAGGGCTTCGGTGAGGACGGACGCAACCTCCGCGACCTGCTCCTGCGTCATGTTGGTGAAGAACGGCAGCGCCAGCGAGTGATCGGAAACAGATTCCGCAACCGGGAAGTCTCCGCGCTTGTGACCGAACTGTTCGCGGTAGAACGACTGAAGGTGAATGCAGGGGAAGTACGCGTTGCAGCCAATGCCACGTTCACGCAGAAGGGTTAGGAGACGATCGCGATCAGCTGCGGAGTAGCGGTCCGCAAGTGTGACCACATAGACGAACCAGCTGACGTCCGTCCCCTCCTGCATAGGAGAAGCCTGTAGATGTTCACGAAGCGGAGCGAGAGCGTCTGCGTACCAGGAGACGACGCGCGCGCGTTTGGTCATAAACTCCGGCAGACGCTTGAGTTGGCTGATACCGAGCGCGGCGTTGATGTCGCTCAAACGATAGTTGTACCCGAGCACCTGATGGTCCAGCCAGGCGGAGTCCGGATCACGGCCCTGGTTGCGCATCATGCGGGCGGCCCGCGCGATATCGTCGCGGTCGGTGACGATCATCCCGCCTTCACCGGTCGTCATCTGTTTGTTGGGATAGAACGCGAAGGTGCCGCAGTCGCCGAACGTGCCCGCCCGCTTCTTTCCGACAGAAGATCCGAGCGCCTCGCAGCTATCCTCAATGAGCGCGAGAGAGTGACGTTTTGCGATCGCGCGCAGAGCGTCCCAATCGGCGACGTACCCGAACACGTCGACACCGAGGATTGCCTTGGTCTTCGGCGTGATCGCCGCTTCGACTTTCGCAGGATCGATGCCGTACGTCTCCAGCTCGATATCGACGAAGCGCGGCACGGCCCGCTCGAAGAGCATGCAGTTACTGGAAGCAACGAAGCTGAACGGCGTGGTGATCACTTCATCACCATCGGCGATCCCCAGCGCTCGCACACAAAGATGAAGTGCGGACGTACCACTATTAACGGCGACGGCGTGCTTTGCGCCGACGAACGCCGCAATGTCCCGCTCAAACTCCGGCACTTTCGGCCCCAGCGAGAGGCGGGGCGTCCGCAGAACGGAAACGACTGCGGCAATATCCTCCTCGCTAATATCGGGAGAAGAGAGAGGAATGGACTTAGAGGATTCCATACGTGTTCAGAAGGGTAAGCAGGAAGATCACGCCTACGCAGTAATCGGGCACGCCGGAAGAATGCGCTCCGGCGGAATGCCGTGCTGCGACTGCAGAGAGGATCGGATTTGATTGATGAACGTCACGGCGGTCACGATCACAAGATCCACCTCTTTATATCGGGGGGACGACGCGTGCAGGATCGGAAGATCGCATGACGGCACAAATTTCCCAGCCTTCGTCTCATCGCCATCGAAGAGGAGAAGATGATCAGTGGAGAGGCCGCCCAGGGCGAAAAGCGTGTTCATGCCGTTGCAGGCACCGTGGATGGCGACCGTCTTGCTGCTCTGCTGCGCATCCTGAATCGTCGCGACCACCGACCGCAGTCCATCGCTGTACATCTCCGCCGCAATCCGCAGGAGCGCGTTGTCATTTTCCATCGTGGGAGACAGATCCGGCGGGCCGCTGCGTTCGAGAACGTAGAAAAGCGTGTCGAGTTCCTTCTTGAAGGCGACCGGAGAGAACCCCGCCTGCGCGATCAGGCGATTCGCCGAAGCTTCGCTGAAGTAGTTGAGATGCTCGAAACAGAGCGCGTTGTAGTCGCCCATGCGGAACTGCGTCTCGATGTCAGGGAAGACGAGAATGAGTCTGCTGCCCGGCGCGCTCAGGAGACTGTTGGCTTTCACGAGAAAGGCGAAGGGGTCGGTGACGTGCTCGAGACAGTTGAGCGAGATGATCACATCGGGAGCGCGTCCCGGCAGCGCGAGGGCATCATCGAAGTATTCGCGAAGGACGGTGATGCGGGAGTCCGTCGGCTCGGCCTTCAGACTGGGATCGACGATCACATACTTGGCAGCTCCGTCCTGACGCAAGAAGTGCTCGGCCAAGTAGAAACTGCCTGCGCCGATCTCCATCACGGTCTTGCCTGCGAAGGAGCCCCCATGCTCCCGCGCGAATGCGATATAGAGATCCCCGAGCCAGTTGGCCCAGCGGGACGCGCCCGGCGGTTTCGTCGGCATCAAATACTCGTCATCGCTGTACGCATCGACGACCGCATTGGTGACGTCCACACCCGACTGCTGACAGATGTACCCGCGTTCATGCATGCCTAATCGATAGGGATAGAAGCGCTGGTTGCCGGGCTTATCGAACACCCCCTGCCACAGCGGGAACTTGTCGAAACGAATTTCCCGAGCAATGGTTTCTGCGGTAAGGCGGGGAATCATCGCCGCCAGTATTGCAGTTCAAAGCGGTATGACAAGCCGAAAAACCCGCTCTTTTCCCTGCACGATGGTGTAGGATTGAGGCATCTTTTTCTCTCGCAATGCGCAAGAAAACCGTATTGTTTGTCACCGGCACCCGCGCGGAATGGGGACTCTTCCAATCGACCGTGCTCCGACTGAAGAAGAGCCGGTCAATTGATCTGAAAATCCTCGTGACCGGCATGCACACGCAACGACGATTCGGCTACACGCTCAAGGAAGTACAGCGAGCGGTCCAGGTGGATCACATCGTTCCGATCGGTGAGCACGACGATCAGCTGACGGCAGTGAGCACGGAGATCGACGGCATCGGGAAATATTTGAAGACACATCCGGCCGACGCGATCCTTATCGTCGGCGATCGCGACGAACCTTTTGCGGCCGCACTGGCGGGATTGCACCTCGGAATTCCCCTGATCCACGTGGCCGGCGGCGACATCACGGGCCCGACGGTGGATCACGGGCTGCGCAACGCGATGACGCTTTTCAGCCGACTGCATCTAGTACAGACGAAACGAAGTCGGGAGAACGTACTCAAGCTCGGTGCGAATCCCCGATGGACGCGCGTGATCGGCGCGCCGGGACTCGACGGACTCACGACCTCTTCTCTTTTAAAGAGGAAAGAACTCGCGGATCGATATTCCCTCAATCCGACAAAGAAGTGGTTTCTTCTTGTTCAGCATCCCACCATCCTCGATGATACACCGATCCCTCAGCAGATCGAAGCACTGCTCGCGGCGATGAATACCCTGGACCCGGACGATGAAAAGATCATTCTCTATCCGAACGCGGATGATGGAAGTGAAGTCTTCATCGGTGCACTGGAAAAAGTGCGAGCCCGACCGCACTATCACCTGCACCAGCACCTGCCGCGCACGGACTATCTCTCGTTGATGAAGCAGAGCGCGACGCTGATCGGCAATACGAGTTCGGGCCTGATGGAGGGCGATGCTCTCAAAGTCCCATTCGTGCACGTCGGCAACCGGCAGCGGGGCCGCGAGCACGGACCGAACGTCGTCTTCGTACCGTATCAGTCGGGGGCGATCACGAGCGGCATCAAGAAAGCGCTGTCCCCTGCCTTCCGAAAAACTCTCGCCCGGCGTCCCTCGCCCTACCTGGGCGGCGCAGTCGCGGATCGGACTGTTCGCGCAATCGAGGAATTCCTCTCCACCTTATGACGATGCCCACACGCCGCCAGACCCGGTTCGAGGATAACCACATGCATTCGACGTACAGCGACGGGAAACGGTCGATTGCGGAGCTGCTCGAGTACAACCACCTCCATGATCAGCTGGACCTGACGATTTCCGACCATGTGAACACCAAGACCGACTGGTTCCCAAAATACGTCGCGGAAATCAAAGAGCTTCGCAAGAAGTATCCCGACTTCACTGTCCGCATCGGCTGCGAGGTGAAAATTCTGGAGGACGGAACGCTCAATACTACGCGGGAGATTCTCGACGCATCAGAGACGGTGATCGGCAGCGTTCATCACTTCACCAACATCAAATCCCTCAAGAAGGAGGAACTGCTGGAGAAGGAGTACGAGCTGACACAGATGCTCGCGGCGCATCCCGACGTGGACGTGCTCGGCCATCCGTTCAGCATGTGCAAGCGCTTCTACAACCTCGATGCGCCGACCGAATACGTGGAAAAAATCTACACCCTCTGCGTGAAAAACGGCATCAAGTTTGAATTCAACGAGAAGCAGTCACTCAGCTCCATCCATACGCTCGTCCGGAGGGAGATCACAAAGGGCAACATCGGCAATTTTTCCTTCGGGAGTGATCTCCATGATCACGCGGAAGAACTCGGCGACGCCGCCTTTGCGCTCGCGGAGCCCATCACCGTCCTCATCACCGGCGCCGGGGCCGGGGTGGGGCAGAGCATCCTGAAGGCGGTGAAGCTTTCCAAAGTGAAGACCCGGACGATCTTCGTGGACATGGATCCACTCACCGCGGGTCTTTACCGTACCGATGCGGCGTACCTCGTTCCAGCCGCGAAGGATCCCCGGTACATCGAGGCGCTGAAGAAGATTTGCAAAGACGAGCGAGTGGAACTGCTCCTCATCGGCACCGATGTGGAACTGGAGATCCTCTCCAAGCACAGAGAAGGGTTTGAGAAAGAAACGGGGACGACCGTCATCGTGAGCCCTCCCGAGGCCATCGCGATCGCGGATGACAAATGGAAAACGGTGAAGTTTTTGGAAGCGAACAATTTTCCCGCCGTCCGGTCGGCGTTGATAGAGGACGTTGACGAGCTGATCCGCGACGTCGGATTTCCGTTGGTGATCAAACCCCGCGTGGGCGCGCGGTCGATCGGATTTCAGATCGTCCGTGACGAACCGACGCTGCGGACGCTCCTCCAGACCCATAAGGACATGATTATCCAGGAATATCTCCCCGCCGAAGCGGACGACGGGGAATACACGTGCGGTGGATTCTTCTTTGACGGCGAATGCCACGGCGTGATCTCCATGAAGCGCTGGCTGCGCAATGGCGATACCTACAAAGCCGTCGCTCTGCACGATCCGGATCTGGCGCAGTTCATCGCACGCGTGGGGAAGGCCCTGAAGATCAACGGTCCGTGCAATTTCCAACTGCGAAAATCCGGCGGGGAGTACAAGATCTTCGAAATCAACTGCCGCTTCTCCGGCACCACCGGCGCGGCGAGCGCGCTCGGGTTCAACGTGGTGAACGCGCTGCTGCAGAAAATCTTCTTCGACCGGCCACTGCGGCGTCTCTCGTCCCGCCCATCGTACGTCTTCCGCTACTGGAACGAAGTCCTGGTGCCACTAGAGCAGGTGGAGAGCATGAAGCAGGGATGTCTCAAGAAGCCGGAGTCCTCGCTCAATACGTTCTGAGGACGACAAAGTAATTTCGCTTCTTGAAAAGCCGCTCTTCCCTCCATACAGTGCAGGGGTGCCCGCCCTCGAGACCAAGTACGGCCTGCCCGCCGATGTGCGGTTCTGTACGCGGTGCGTGATCAGCAACCAGCGTCCGAACTCCGCCGTCGAGTTCAAGCACACCGCGGCGTCCAAGAAGGAGACGATTCACTTCGATGCCGATGGCGTCTGCGACGCGTGCCGGTTCACCGAGAAGAAAGTGAGCACCATTGACTGGCAGGCGCGCGACAAGCAACTCCGCGAGCTCTGCGACCGCTACCGGAAGAATGACGGGAGCTATGACTGTCTGGTTCCCGGTTCGGGCGGCAAAGACAGCTTCTATGCCGCGCACAAACTGAAATATGAGTATGGCATGCATCCGCTCACCGTCACGTGGGCTCCGCACATGTACACGCCGTGGGGCTGGCGCAATTTTGAAGCCTGGATCCACGCGGGGTTCGACAACTACCTGCATACGCCCAACGGCCGCGTGCACCGCCTGCTCACCCGTCTCTCTCTCGAGCGGCTCTTCCATCCGTTCCAGGCGTTTATGCTGGGGCAGAAATTCCTCGCGCCGAAATTAGCCGCGCGCTTCGGGATCCCGCTCGTCTTCTACGGCGAAAACGAAGCGGAGTACGGCAATCCCATCGACGACGCCGACAAAGCCCAGCGCAACTGGTCGTACTTCACCACGTCCGACCGGGCTTCCGTCCACATCGGTGGCACACCCGTTCAAGAACTGGAGGAACGCTACGGCGTGACGAAGAATGACCTGCTGACCTACTTTCCCGCGGACCCCGCCGAACTCGAAGCGCAGAAGATCCAAGTCCACTACCTCGGCTACTACCTCAAGTGGCATCCGCAGTCGTGCTACTACTACTCGGTGGAGCACGGCGGCTTCGAAGCCTCTCCGGAGCGCACGCCCGGCACCTACAGCAAGTACAACAGCATCGACGATAAGATCGACGACTTCCACTACTACACGACCTTCATCAAGTTCGGCATCGGACGCGCCACCTACGATGCCGCGCAAGAAATCCGATCCGGAGATATTACGCGTGAGGAGGGAGTCTCACTCGTCCGTCGCTTCGACGGCGAGTACCCGCTGCGATTTGAGGAGGACAACTTCAAGTACCTGAGCATCGGCGAGAAAGAGTTTGGGAAAGTTGCGAAAGAGTTCGAGCATCCTGTGATGAACCGCGAGTACTTTATGGAACTCGCGGACCGCTTCCGGTCGCCGCATTTGTGGAGGAAGAATGAGAAGGGAGAATGGGAGCTGAGATATGTGGTGAAATGAACTATTCCATCCATGGCGCCAGCAGCACCAACCCCACGAACGCTAGTGCGAAGCTGACGATTTTTACGAGGACTGCGCGGCGTTCAAAGCTCTCCTTCGGTGCCCAGCCCGGTCGCAGCATCGCAACGCACCAGCCGAGGAGGAGAATGGTGAACGGCCGGACGTTTTCCATTGCGACAACAAGAGCGAGGGGGCCGGCTGCGTAGGAGCGGAGATTGCACAGCAGCGTGAAGAACATGATGCCGACCAGCAGCCCGCAGAGCGCCCAGAATGAGCCGTGCGTCCGGCGTATCGTCTGCAGAAGTTCACTTCTCCACCGCGGAAGTAGGAGAGGCAGAGTCAGCGACAGAGTCGTTGTCGACAAAAGCGACCAGAAGAGGACGGTCAGGCTCGACTCGCCACTGGCAATCGCGAGCTTCTTCATGACGATATCGGGAACGAAGATCATCGAGAGTCCGAGGAGGAACACCGACTCTTTCCATCGGAGAGCGGGCAATTTCTTGATGAGGAACAGCACGCTCGCCGACGTGCAGACGATGCCGAGTCCCTGCAGCCAGGAAAATTCCTCGCCGAGGAAGACGAGTGAGATGAGTGTGAGAAGCGCGGCTTGCGAGACCAGTGCAACGGTCACGACGGAGGCGTCCACGAATCGCAACGTCAGAAAGTACAGCCACACGCCCGCGTAGTAGACGGTGCCGGTATACAGGAACGGCAGCGCCCATGGGGAACGCACATCGCTGGTGAAGAAGAGGAGAAGAATCCCCGCGGCTTTCCAGATGCCGAGGCTCCACAGGATTGTGGCGGGACTCGCCCGATACCGGTACGCAACGACGGAATCGATGATGCTGGAGATCGACGTGCTGCCGAGTGCCAGGAGTCCCCAGAAGAACCACATAGAATTTCTTTGGAATATTACGCCAACCTCTTGAACCCCGTGTGTGCGACGGGGCCCGCGAGCATTGTCTCCACCGATCCGTCGTTGATCGCTTTCGCGATGACGGGGAAGACGGCGCGGACGGCGCGGAAGTACTCGTCCACGTGCTCATCGGTGTGCGCATACATCGCGTAGAATTTGTTGAGCGCGAGGAAGCCCTTCTCGAGCATCAGCTGCGTGAAGAGCGTGCGCGGGGCTTCGCCGAATGCCGACGGAATTGAGAAATGCCCGAGCGGCGCAATGCCCGAGACGTGCAATGGGAGGTTGCACTCCGCCGCAGCCGCCGTCCATCCTTCTTGTATGCGCATGCCCATGCGGATCAGATGCTTCTGCACGGAGCGGTCCCGGAATTTGCGGATGGTGGCGATGGCCGCAGTGGGTCCGATGCGCTCGGTCCAGCTGGTGCTGCTGATGAAGGTCGTCTGCACGGATTCCATGACCGCACTGCGTCCAAGAACGGCGGCGATCGGATAGCCGTTGCCCATCCCCTTCGCGAAGACCGCCATGTCCGGCTCGACCCCGAGCGTCAGGTGCGCGCCGCCGCACGCGAGGCGGAAACCGGAGGTCACTTCGTCGAAGACCAGCACGGCGCCGGTCTCAGTCGCGATTTCCCGCACACGCTCCAGGAACCCGTCGCGGGGACCCTGATCGCGCAGCGGCTCCATCACAATGGCCGCGAGTCGCGGTCCATGACTTTTGACGATCGCCTCCAGTTCCTCGATGGCATTGTATTTGAACGGCAGCATCGTGCCTTTGAGTCCGCGCGGCACACCTTTGGGTTCCAGTCCTGGCAGCAGGTGACCATCGAGCGCGCCGTCATCTGCGAGATTCGCGGAGAGGTACCAGTCGTGCCAGCCGTGGTATCCGCAGAAGGCGATCGTCTCCCGTCCCGTGTGCGCACGGACGATGCGCGCGGCCATCGCCATCGCCTCCCCTCCCCCACGCGCGTAGCGCACCATCGATGCCCACGGATGCAGCTCGCAGAGAAGTTCCGCAAGTTCCACCTCCTCCGGACAATTGAGACAGGAGGCCGTCCCCGCGTCGATGGCTTTTTTGACGGCACCGTCCACATCGGGATCGGCCATCCCCAGCACGCACGCCCCGATGCCGTTCATCCCCATATCGAGGTAGCGCTTGCCATCCAAGTCCCACACCTCCGCCCCCTTTGCGCGGCTGTAGTAACTGGGCCACTGTCCGGGCAGGTGCATTTCGGGTCGCTTGGAGAGGAGCTGCGTCCCGCCGGGAATCATCGTTCTGGCCTTTCGGTAGAGATCTTGTCCTTTGCCCATGACCGCACGATTCTACATAGTGACCACACATCTTGCTATGATAGGATCGTGCGCCCGCCACGAACGCGTGGGCGATTCCCCCTTCCTGCCATGGCCCTCTCATCCAAAGCCTGGAGTGCTTCCCCCTCGTACGGCGAGGTATTTTACGCGCGGGCAACGGGACAGGCGCCCGAGATGGAGAGCAGCAAGGCCGCAGCAAAGCAGTTGAGAGGATTAATCACTCCCGAGACGCGCCTGCTCGACGTGGGGTGCGGCGGCGGTCACTACCTGCGGTCGCTGCGCCGAGAATTCCCGTTCCCCTTCTCGTACGAAGGATCGGATATCACGCCCGAATACATCGCTCTGGGAAAGAAGGCCTACGCGAACGACCCGAACGTGCACTTTACCGTCGCCAGTGTTGAGGAACTCCCGTACGAGTCGAAGAGCTTTGATGTCGTGCTGTGTTGCAACATGCTCCTTCACCTGCCGTCCGTTGCAAAAGCATTACGTGAGCTGTGGAGAGTCACACGCGGAACCTTGCTTGTGCGCACGCAAATTGGCACCAGCACCTTCCGCATCAAACAAGTGCCGGAACCCGCCTTCGCCAAGGCTACGGTGGGCAAGCCCGCCGTGATGGAGGGAAAAGTCGATCCGCTGTTTGAAGAAAACGGCGAACCGAAGACGTGCCACTTCTACAATATCTATTCCGAGAACTACATCCGCTGGCTCTTTTCTACCGAGCCGGATGTCGGGGGTCTGACGATCGAGCGCGATCTGGACTTCGACCCGCAGGCTCTCGGCGCGGCCTCGTGGCCCGAGGCGACCAAGCCCGACGACCTCACGGAAATCCTGGGCAGCTGGCAGGTGCACAAGTACATTCTGCAGCCATGGAGTTTCCTGCGCGTGACTCGTACCCCCTCTTCATGAAACACACAGCCTCCCCCACAGCTGCCCAAGCGTCCGCCCCCTCCCGGCAGGAGAAGGAACGCACGGTCAGTGATCCGGCCGAGCTCAAACGCTGCACCCGCTGCGTGATGCCGGAGACGCAGGAAGTGATTTCGTTCGATACGCAGGGCGTGTGTGCGACGTGCCGGAACGTCGACAGTAAGCATGCGAACGTCGACTGGGACAAGAAGCGAAAAGAATTTTCGGATCTGCTGGACCAGTACCGCGGCAAGGGCGTGTATGACTGCATCGTGCCGTTCAGCGGAGGGAAGGACTCCTCCTTTACCGTGTACTCCCTGATGCACGACTGGAACCTGAAGCCACTCGTGGTCAGCTTCGATCACCATCTGATGCGCCCGCAAGTGCTGGCGAACAGGGAGCGCGTGCTCCGGAAGCTCGGCGTGGACTTCCTCGGATTCCGCCCGAACTGGACCCTCGTGAAGAAGCTGATGCGGATTGCGCTCGAACGGAAAGGCGACATCCTCTGGTACCAGCACTCCGGGATTTTTGCCTACCCGATGCACGTGTCGCTGCAGCAGAAGATCCCCCTCGTCATCTGGGGCGAGCCGTCCGCCGAGTACGCCAGCTACTACGACTACTCCAAGACGGAAGAAGTGGATGAGCGCCGCTTCAACATGTTCGTGAATCTGGGGATCACGGCGCAGGACATGCTCGGGATGCTCAACGAACCGACGTCACCGGTGCGGGATGGAACGGAGGTGACGCTCCGCGACATGGATCCGTACATCTATCCATCGCGGACGGAACTGATGGCCATCAAGTCGCGCTCCGTCTGCCTGGGCAGTTACGTCCCCTGGGATGTGAAGAAGAACGTGGAGATCATCGAGCGCGAACTGGGATGGAAGGGCGACGTGGTGGAGGGCGTCCCGCCGGAGTACAACTACGAGAAAATCGAGGACATGATGCAGGGCGTGCAGGACTATCTGAAGTTCATCAAGCGCGGCTACGGGCGCATGAGTCATCTGGCCTCGATCGATATCCGCAACGGCCGGATGTCGCGACCGGAAGCGATGAAGCTGATCCAGGTGTGGGAGGGACGTCGCCCTGCGAGCCTAGACGTGCTGCTCCACTGGCTCAAGATCTCGGAGGACGAACTCTACGCAATCGCGAATCGCCTGCGTGTCGCACCCTGGAAGCATGATCCAAAATTCAGCAAACCCGGACCTGAACTGCCGGATCAGAAATTCTGGATTACCGACTAGTATGATTGCCGTCGTCGATTACGGCATGGGCAACCTCCGGTCTCTTGCAAAAGCATTGACCTACGTCGGCGGGGAAGCGGTGGTCACGCGTGATCCGGAGCAGATACGGAAAGCGGACCGCATCTTTCTCCCCGGAGTCGGAGCGTTTGCGCAGGGGATGGAGAATCTTCGCTCCTACGGTCTGATTCCGGTACTCGAGGAAGAGATTTTGAAAAAGAAGAAGCCCTGCTGGGGCGTCTGCCTCGGCATGCAGCTGCTCGCGACCAGCAGCGAAGAATTCGGCGTCCACACGGGGCTCAACTGGATTCCCGCCGAAGTGAAGCGCTTCGCATTTCCCGCGGGAGTGACGCTGACCATCCCTCACGTCGGGTGGAACTCCGTCCGATTCGTGCGGGAGCATCCAGTAAGTAGCACCATGGAAGCGACAGACTTCTATTTCGTTCACAGTTACTACGTGGCACTCAAAGAGAATGACCTGATCGTGGGGACCTGCGACTACGGCGGTGAATTCACGGCATGCTTCGCACACGAGAATATCTTCGCGACGCAGTTCCATCCCGAGAAGAGCCAGGAGGCGGGACTCACGATGCTGAAGAATTTCTGCGAATGGCAACCGTCGATCTCTCCCCTTCCGTAAGCCCATGCTCAAGAAACGCATCATTCCATCGCTGCTCCTCAAAGATAACCGCATGGTGAAGTCGGTACAGTTCGAGGGTTTCCGCGATACCGGGCATCCGCTCACCGCCGCGCGGATCTACGACGCGCAACGGGTGGATGAGCTGCTGGTGCTGGATATCTTCGCGAGCCGCGAGAGGCGCGCCATGCATCTGGATATCATTACGCAGATGTCGGAGGAGTGCTTTATGCCACTGTGCGTCGGCGGCGGCATCCGCACCGTCGATGACATCCGCTCTCTGTTGAGCAAAGGAGCAGATAAAGTGACGATCAACACGGCAGCCGTGGAATGCGAGGGGCTTATTGAGGAGGCCGCGCATGCATTCGGGAGTTCCACCATCGTCGTGTCGATCGATGTCCGGCAGACAAGCGGCCGCTACGAAGTCTTCGTACGCGGCGGAACGGAGGCCACGGGACTCGATCCCGTCGGGTGGGCAAAGAAAGCGCAGGCACTCGGCGCGGGGGAAATTTTCCTCACCTCGATTGATCGGGATGGGACGCTCAGCGGACTCGATCTCCCGCTCATCCGCACCGTGGTGGACGCCGTCTCGATCCCCGTGATTGCGGCGGGAGGAGTAGGAACGTTGGAGGATTTCCGCCTAGGCATGGAAGACGGCGGCGCGAGTGCTGTCAGCGCCGCGAGTATTTTTCACTTCACGGACCAGAGCCCGATCAAGGTGCGAAAATACCTGGTGGATCGGGGGGTCAATGTCCGCGCCTGAGACCGCGTGCCGGATCGCTCCCGCAAGATGAAAAAACGGCCTCCCGGACGCCGAAGTATGGTACGATTCCCGGGTATGAAACTGAGCAGCGACCTCTCCATCCTCATCACCGGCGGAACAGGATCGTTTGGCAAGAAGTTTGTGGAGAAGGTCCTGCAGGGCCCCCATCCGCGAAAACTGATCGTGTTCAGTCGTGACGAACTCAAGCAGCACGAGATGCGCGCTGGGGGATTCAATGCCGAATGCATGCGGTACTTTATCGGCGACGTGCGCGATAAGGAGCGGCTGCACCGTGCTATGAAGGATGTCGACGTGGTCATCCACGCGGCCGCGCTCAAGCATGTGCCGGCCTGCGAATACAACCCGATCGAGGCGATCCAGACGAACATCATCGGCGCGCAGAACATCATCAACGCGGCGATCGATACCGATGTGAAGAACGTGCTGGCGCTCAGCACCGACAAGGCGGTGAATCCCGCCAACCTGTACGGAGCCTCCAAGCTGTGCGCCGAGAAACTCTTCGTTCAGAGCAACGCATACTCCGGCGGCAAGACGCTCTTCAGCTGCGTGCGGTACGGGAACGTGGTAGGAAGCCGCGGGAGCGTGATTCCCCTCTTCATCAAACAACGGAATACAGGAACCATCACCATCACCGACGAGCGCATGACGCGCTTCTGGCTGACGCTCGATCAGGGGGTGGATTTTGTTCTCCAGTCGCTGGAACAGATGCGCGGAGGGGAGATTTTCGTCCCCAAGATTCCCAGCGCCACGCTCACCGATCTCGCCGAGGCGGTTGCCCCGGGATGCAAAAAAGTGATCACCGGCATTCGCGCCGGGGAAAAACTGCACGAATGCCTGCTCTCCGAAGACGAAGCCCGCCACACGGTGGAGCTCAAAGACATGTTCGTGATTGAACCCGAGGATGCGTCGTGGGGCTACCAGCCCTGGACGGGGTCGAAGCCGAAAGAACAGTGGCAGTACAGCAGTGAAAGCAATACACAGTGGCTGACGGTGGAGCAACTGAAAGCCCTGGTCTGAGCCATGCCCGCCCCCCTCGCCATCAACGGCGGCACACCCGTGCGGTCGGAGCTCCTCCCCTACGCGCGCCAGTCGGTGAGCGAAGAGGACATTGCAGCCGTGACCACCGTCCTCCGTTCCGATTGGCTGACGACGGGCCCGAAGGTCGGAGAATTTGAGAAGACCTTCGCGCAGTTCACGGGAACAAAGGACGCCGTTGCGGTGAGTAATGGGACGGCCGCCCTCCACACGGCACTGCATGGAGCGGGCATCGAAGCTGGAAGTGAGGTGATCGTCCCGGCGATGACGTTTGCGGCCACTGCGAATGCCGCCGTCTTCCTGGGGGCGACGCCCGTCTTTGCCGACGTCGATCCGGAAACACTCCTCATCGATCCTCAAAGTGCAGAGAGACTCATCACCGCAAAAACGAAAGCGATCATCGCTGTCGATTTCGCGGGACAGCCCTGCGACTATGACGCGCTACGGGCGATCACCGATCGCAAAAAACTGACACTGATCGCCGACGCCTGTCACGCGCTCGGAGGAACCTCTCATGATCGTCCTGTCGGCTCGCTCGCAGCTCTCAGCACCTTCAGCTTCCATCCCGTGAAACCGATTGCGACGGGCGAGGGCGGCATGATCACGACAGATGATCAGGACGCAGCCGCCCGGATGCGCCGCTTCCGCAACCATGGCATCACCACCGATCACCGCGAGCGCCAGGAGAAGGGCGCGTGGTTCTACGAAATGCCGGATGTGGGATTCAACTATCGTCTGACCGACATTCAGTGCGCGCTCGGGATCAGCCAATTGAAGAACGTCCCGGCGTGGACCGGGCGCAGGCAAGAGTTGGCGAAGCGGTATGACAAGGCGTTCGCCGGGATGAAGGGGCTGTGGCCGCTGACCGTACGTCCGGACGTCTCGCATGCGTACCATCTCTACGTGATTCAGCTCGATCTTGATCGACTCTCCGTAGACCGGAATACGATCTTCCAAGCGCTGCGCGCCGAGAACATCGGCGTCAACGTGCACTACATTCCCGTCCATCTGCATCCGTTCTATCGCAAGACGTTCAAGACGTCCGAGGGACTCTGCCCGGTTGCGGAGAATGCGTACACGAGGATCCTCTCACTGCCGATGTTCGCAGCGATGACGGATCGCGACGGCGATGACGTGATTACGGCGCTGGAGAAAGTGCTCTCTCACTACTCCGCGTAAATGCCAGACCTCTCCTCTCATCGGATCCTCGTCCTCGGCGGCGGCTCCATCGGCAAGCGACATGCGATGAATCTCCGTCTCCTCGGACAACGGGAGATCGCGATGATGGAACCGGATGCGATCAGACGGACTGCACTGGAGAAAGAACTTGGTGTAGAAACGTTCCCGGATGTTCCCGGTGCGCTCGCGGCTTTCCATCCGACGATCGTCTTCGTCTGCTCGCCAACCAGGGAGCACGTCTCGCAGGCGCTCCTCGCCGCAGAAGCACACGTGGATCTCTTCATTGAAAAACCGCTGAGTTACAGCATGGATGGCATCACGGAACTGGAACAGGCGACGGCAGACCGGATCGTGATGATTGGATGCAATATGCGGTTCCACCCCGGCCCGCGGACAGTGAAGGAATGGATCGATGCCGGAATGATCGGTGAAATCACCAAGGCAAAATTCTGGACGGAGTCGTGCCTCCCCGACTGGCGGCCGCAGACTGATTATAGGAAGAGTTACAGCGCCGATCCGCTCCAGGGCGGCGTTCTCCTCGATTGTATCCACGAGATCGATCTTGCACTGTGGGTCTGCGGCCCCGCAACACTGGAGTCCGCGACAGTGAAGCCCGCCACAAGTATCGGACTGACCGTGGACGGCGAGGCGGTGATGCGACTCACCCATGCACACAACGTGACGAGTGACGTCTCGGTGAGCTTTGTGAAAAAAGGATACGAGCGCGGCTGCATCATTGAAGGAGAAGACGGCCGGATTGCATGGGAGTACGGGGCAGGCGTCCGGCTGGAAGGCAGTGACGGCACACGGCGGGAATCTTTCCCGGAACCACCGCAGTGGGAATCCAATCAGATGTACCTCGACGAGGTTGCCTCTTTCCTGACCTGCATGGAGAATCGGTCTCCCACGTTTTCCGGCCTTCGCGAGGGGAAAGCCGCTCTGATGATCGCCCTCGCCGCCCGTCGCTGCCTATGAAGACCGTTGCCATCATCCAGGGGCGCATGAATTCCCGCCGACTCCCGGGGAAAATCCTCGCGGATATCGCGGGGCTCCCGCTCCTCGCCCATGTGGTACGGCGTGCGGAGGCGTCCGGCGTCTTTGATAGTGTCGTCTTTGCAACGACAACGGATCCTTCGGACGATCCGGTGGAAGCCTTCTGCCGATCGCAGAACATCCACTGTTTTCGCGGGAATCCCACCGACGTGCTGGAACGCTATGTTCAGGCAGCAGAGTCCCGGAGTGCCGACGTTATTGCGCGGCTCACCGCGGACTGCCCTCTCCTCGATCCTGCCGTCATCAAACGCGTCGTGACGGCCTTCGATCCGGATCACTACGACTACGTGAGCAATGCGATCCAGAGGACCTACCCC
>CAYGNM010000006.1:0-321 GCA_964351275.1 uncultured Candidatus Peribacteria bacterium
GAGGTTATGCGCGGACCAATGTCCGTCGCACCGCGGCATCAATTGCCCCGCCGCTGGAGGATTCTGCAAATGTCTTACGGTGAATCGCCGGGAACCACGCCTTCGATGCGCGGGAGAATCGTCGGGACGTCCGGAGAGGAGAAGAATAGGAAGGCATACCGTGTGAGGGGGAAAGAGACACGACCATAGGCGTGTGCTCTTTTTCCGCAAGCTGCTGCGAATACACGAAGTCGTCGTGTTCACACACGTCCGGCGCTTCTTTGGACCAATCACAAAAATGCCACTTTTGTCACTGAGCCCGCTCCACGATGATTGTTATTT
>CAYGNM010000006.1:331-1356 GCA_964351275.1 uncultured Candidatus Peribacteria bacterium
GGCATGAACTCGATGATTTTCCGTGCCTGCATATCGGGATCCAGCAATCGGTTGTTGTACTTCCATTCCATCTCCTTCACATACTCTCCGGCGTTCTTTTTCCCGATGCCATGGTGGCTGCGCTCCCGCTCCAGGATCCATGTCCATAATTGTGCCGTTCCGTCCTTTGCTTTCTCGTCCTCTGCAAACCGATGGAATTTCCCACAGCAAATACGGCCTGCGTAGCCCGTACGACGTTTGGAGGTCTCTTTCCACGATCCGAGGTGCGATACGCATTCATCGTCTTTGAGTAGATTCATGGTCATTTCACCGCTGCTCTTCAGTTGTATACCGAACGCCGGTGACTTCCCGTCGCCATACGACAAACGCCTTTTGCTATTGCACCACGTGCATCGAGATGTATCGGGGAGCATATGGATGTGTTGCTCGTGCACCGCGAGGAGTTGGGGTTTTTTCTGTGGTAGACATTTTTCAGTGAGGAGCTTCCGAAAATGATCGTAGTACGCAGAGACGAGGCGGTACCGATGATGCGTGATCTGCGCCGTACGGTTTGAGGAGAAATCGAGACAGAAGCACAGCAGGATTTCGGCGCATTGTTGCAGCTTGGTCTCCTGGGTCACTTTATGGATACGGAACTTCTTCCCGCAGATCGTGCATTTTCGGCGACCGTCAGCCAATGTATTGAGCTTCGTTCGCGTGCCGCACTGCGGGCAGAGCAAGTGGCGGGAGGCGTCGCTCTGCGTGGGGCGCACCTTCTCCTGTAGATGCGGCAGGAGGGAGTCTGCGTTGATAATCATTGGTGGTAGCGGAAAAGTGCGACCGTGAACGGTCATTCTAGTCCTTTCTAGGGTGAAAGTGTGGAAATTGCCGATGGAATCGACTAAATTTCAGAATGTTGTCTATCGTTGATTCGGGTTGTACGGATTCTTTTTTGCTGGTGATGATTCTCTCCGGCGGTCACTCGGCCTTTTGTGTACATCCCAAAACTAGCCTGCTACCCTTTGTTATCGCATGCCCTATATTCA
>CAYGNM010000006.1:1366-13474 GCA_964351275.1 uncultured Candidatus Peribacteria bacterium
TTCAAGACACCTTCGACCACGCCTACGCGGATTACGCCGACGCGATCTTCCGGCACTGTTCGTTCCGTCTGATGAACCGCGAAATTGGCAAAGAGCTGATGCAGGAATCTTTTCTTCGGCTGTGGGTCGAACTTGGCAAGGGTGTCGAGGTGCTCAACATGCGCGCATTCCTTTACCGTATTGCGAATAATCTGATTGTTGACTATGTGCGGAAGAAGAAAGAAGCATCACTGGATGAATTGCAGGAAGCGGGCTGGGACCCCGGCGTGGACAAGACCGAGGAGATGCAGAATCGGGTCCAGTTCCACGACATTCTCGATGTCCTGCAGAAGATGAAACCGGCGGACCGGGAACTGATCGTCATGCGGTACATCGACGGATTGACCCCGTCCGATATCGGCGAGATCCTCCAGGAAGCTCCGAATACCGTGTCCGTGCGGCTCCATCGGGCAATCAAGGATCTGCGCCTCCTGATGCGGGCACCTCGGACCGATGACGAAGCAGGCGTGTCTATTTCTGCCATTCTCCCGCAATCTTTGTAACTCCTGCACCTTTCTTTCGTCTACCTACTTATCTATGGACCAGGACCTTCACGACTTCTTCGGCCCAGCCGCGCAGCACCGCCTCTCCGTGACGGAGAAAGAGGAGATGTTCCAAGCTTTGCGCGAGCGCTTGCCCTCTACCCATTCCAACGTCTACCACGGCAGCGCATTGTGGCGGGTATTCTCGGGCCTCTTCTCCAGCTGGACGCCGGTTGCTGCCGTTGTGGTCATTCTGCTTCTCACGGGTGCGGGCATCACGTCGGCGCAGTCCGCGCTCCCGGGCGATTTCCTGTACCCCATCAAGCGTATTCATGAACGCATGAATGTCAGTATCAGTTTCTCAACGGAGTCGAAGGCGGAGGTTGAGGCGCTGCACATGCGCAAGCGTCTCGACGAAGCCGATGCGCTCGAGGCAAAGGGTCAGCTTACGGAGAACACGACTGCAGAAATCGATCAGGCCTACCGGCTCGAGCGCCGTGATGCGACCAAGCACATTGTGGAACTAGAGGCTGAAGGCAAAGCCGATGTCGCCGCGAGCATGCGGGCTCGCTTGAATGCTGCGGAGGACCGCTACGAGCGGCTCTTCAAAGGTAAGCGTCGCCGGCAACCGCCCGAGACGGAGCATCCTGCTGCACGTTGAGTCACCTGCATCCCGTGCGGAAATCCGAAATCTTGCCATTGCTTTGTGGAATGACTACTCTTGTGCCATGCGGCCGATTGGTCATCGTGCGAATGCTGCCATCATGCTGGCTGCGGTTGTTCTTCCCTTTCTTGGATTTCTTTTCGCTGTCTATTTGGCGTGGAACAGAATCCTCTTTGTGAGTGATGTCATTTTGTTTCTCGTTCTGTATGTCGTTTCCGGATTGGGTGTCACCATCGGTTACCATCGCATGCTGACGCATGATGGCTTTCGGGCACCTGGTTGGTTGAGGGCTGTCTTTCTCATACTTGGATGTATGGCGTTGGCTGGCTCAAAGCCCGATGAATGGGCGGCGACGCATATCCGTCACCATGCGCATTCCGACGAGGAAGGCGATCCGCACAGCCCGCTGGAGGGGTTTTGGCACGCGCATTTTGGCTGGCTATTTTCACTCGATAATTTCTCGTACGCCAAGGACTACGCCCCGCATCTTCTCCATGACCGTGTTGTGATGTTCGTCAGCAGGACATCGGGGCTCTGGATGATTCTTGCGTTCCTTCTTCCCTTTCTTGTTGGGGGATGGACAGGACTGCTCTGGGGCGGTTTGGTCCGTCTCTTCTGGACGACGCATACAACGTGGAGCGTGAATTCGATTTGCCACACGTTTGGACGTCGAGCGTTTGAGACCAACGATGAGAGCCGAAACGAGTGGATTGTGGGACTGCTGGCGTTCGGCGAGGGCTGGCACAATAACCACCATGCTTTTCCGCAGAACGCCTTCCACGGTATGCGATGGTGGCAGTTTGATCTCTCGGGCCTGATCATTCGGGGATTGGAGACGATGGGTCTGGTGTGGGATGTTCAGCGCGTGTCTCCCGAAACTGAGATCGCCCAACAGACGCGGATGCAGTCGATGCGCGAAGGTCTTGGGAAAATGCGACAGGGATTGCTTACGTCCCTCTCTTCAATGAAGAGCGAACTCGCCAGTCTTCATGATCGCATGTTGCCCGAGAAGCCACTTAGTGAAGCCGACTGGGTGCAGTGTGAAGCGTTCCAGCAGGATGCCATGAAGCGGATTGACGCGATGATGGAATCACTCTCCAAGTCTGCCAACATTAAGCGGCAGAGGATTATTCAGTACCAGAAAGAGTCGCAGCGACTAGTCCAGGAATCGAAGCAGAGGTGGGCGGTGGTGAGGGGGGAGGCCGCCGTTAGTTAATTCTGAAATGGCAAATCTCTGATAAAGGTACAATGGCGGAAGTTTTAACTTCCAAATTTTCTCACTTTCACAATTTATTAAAGATTTATCATTTCATCATTCGTTAATGTCTCCATCACCACCCTCCACCCCCGGCATCCGTTCTCGAAACCTCTTCGACCCTATTTCGAAAGAGCCGTTTAAGCTCAGCCGTTCCAAGCTCGAGCTCTTTCTCCAGTGTCCGCGCTGCTTCTATCTCGACCGCCGCTGCGGCATCGGGCAGCCGTCGGGCCCGCCGTTCAATCTGAACATCGCCGTCGATTCGCTGATGAAACGGGAGTTTGATTATCATCGTGCGCGGAGCGAGCCGCATGCGCTGATGACGGAGTACGGCGTGGATGCCGTGCCGTATCAGCATCCCGATCTCGACCAATGGCGGACAAACTTCCACGGCGTTCAGGTCCTTCACAAGAAAACGAACTTTCTCTTCTTCGGTGCGGTCGATGACGTCTGGGAATCACCGGAAGGCGAACTCCATGTGGTCGATTACAAGGCGACCAGCACGCAGAAGGAGATCAGTTTGGAAGATCCGTGGAAGCAGGCTTACAAGCGGCAGATGGAGATCTACCAGTGGTTACTTCGCGGGAACGGCCTTCCCGTCTCCGATCTCGGGTATTTCGTCTACGTGAATGGTGACTCGAACAAGGACCATTTCGGCAAGAAGCTTGAATTCACCATGCAGATCATCTCGTACACCGGTGATGATTCGTGGGTGGAGGAGGCGCTGGTGGAGGCGCATACGTGTCTGTGTCGCGAAATGCCGCCTGCGGCAGCGACGGCCTGTGAATGGTGTGCGTATAGGAAGGCAGCGCAGACAGTGGAATCGTGAAGGACTTCCTCTATACTCGACGTACCGCGGAGAGGTGCCTGAGTGGTCGAAAGGGCCGCACTGCTAATGCGGTATACGGTGTTAAAACCGTATCGAGGGTTCAAATCCCTCCCTCTCCGCCATCCGGCTTCGTTCCGGTGCGCCGTAACTACGCCGCGATGGGCGTCCCTAATACTCATACTGCAGGCTCGGCGAAGTCCGCAGACGAAGCTGGGCCATCCGGTTCGTCCGTTTCAGCAGACTCATTCATGATCTTCAGTTGTGGCCTTATGGAGGGGGAGAGGTCCACCATGCGTTTTTCCTGCAGGCTCTTCATCGATGCAATTCCTGTTCGAAGATGCATTACCAGAGGCTCGCTCTGTCCTCGACCGACACAGAGTAACGTTTCCAGCATGAGTTCATAACTGCGTTGAAAAAGCCTCATGAGATCCGGGCCCCACTCCTCCTCTCCCCACGGGCCGTCCAAGTTCCTGTTCAGCTCGCTTTTCATGATCAATCGATCATGCAGGGCTCCACTCAAATTTCCAATGCGGGCGCGCACCGTTTCCATTGAAAAAGAGACTGGTGCATTGATGATCGCCTGCAGTCGTTCCATCGCAGACACAACAGCATTGCTGCTAGAGGACTCCGGGAGAATATGTGCTTGAACAGGGGTAGATGCTGATGGTGTATGAGCGAGACGCATCATATAAAAAACCCGCTGTGCGCGGGGAGGGGAAGAAAATTCTGAGTCAGCACTTACCTCCTCGCGCGGGCGGGAATGGCAATAATACTGATGAAGGAGAAGCGACAGGTCATCCAAGCGCTATTGTAAGCATTCGAAGAGTGATGTCAACTTCGTGCTTATCCCCGGATTTTCGATTCCTTTGCCACAATGTCCTCCAGCGATTTCTGCGAGTCGTCCGTGGTAATCACTGTCAGGTTCTTGTCGTTCACATCGAATGTCTTCTCGATCACGTCCATCATCTCTTCCGTGACGACGATGCATCCCATGGAGAAGTAACGCTCGTCTTCTTGCATCCAGTCCTTCACTTTGTAGTAACTGTGGATGCCGTAGGGCGAACCTTCTGTCCCACGGAAGAGACGCAGGAAGCGGCCGCTGACGCCGAACGTTCGCCGGTCGCCCTTGATCTGCCTCTGCTCCGCCGTCCAAGTGCGGATCGGGGTGTCGGCTTTGTAGTACCGCCCGATGTAGTGCACGTATTCCCTCCGTCCTGTTGCAACAGGGAAGGCGAGTCTGTCTCCGTTGTCGTGGACGAGGTATCCCATATTGGTTCCCACATCGACGACGAAGGTATCGCCAGCCGCCGGCTTCCACCCGGCTACGTCCGCCTCGGCGGACTTCGCCGCGGCAAGCTCCGGTTTCTCTTCGTAAAGCTTGGTGAATTCCTGAATCGTCTGGATGCCCTCAGTCACGGCGGAGAGATCCGCAGCGAGTGCGGAGGAGAAGGGGATCGACAGCAGAATCAGGCCGAAGGTGGTGGAGAATCTCCGAAACAAGAAATGTTATTTTAATCTTTGTATAATAATAGTCAATAGTCATTAAATTGGCTTAATTAAGGCATAATAAGGCATTTTGATGTCAACATAATATGTCATGTTGTACATATTTTGTATACAAGAATTTCCCGCCTGTTCCGCAAGGTCTTTCGGTTGCCGATTTTGGGGTTCTGCCTAGACTCTGTGAATGCAGAGTGAGTCCGATCCACGTCCGGCAACGGGTCATATCCCGGTCCTGAAAGATGAGGTACTGAATATCCTCGCGCCGTCTCCTGGAGAGACTGTTCTCGACTGCACGCTCGGCTTGGGCGGACATGCGGCGGCATTTCTGGAATTAACGGCTCCCGACGGTCACTTGATCGGGCTCGACGCCGACCCCAAGAATCTTCAGACGGCAAAGGAGTGTCTTCGCCCCTTCGGCGACCGTGTCGAACTGCACAATAGGAATTTCCGTCACGTGACGTCGATCCCCGGTCTCGCCGTCGATATCGTCTTCGCCGATCTGGGACTCAGCTCTCCACACATTGACAATCCGGAAAGGGGATTCACCTTCCGCACATCCGGTCCCCTCGATCTCCGGTATGACCAATCGAGCGGACAGTCTGCGTCCGAATTCCTGCAATCGGCGTCCGAAGATCAGATCGTGAGGATCCTCAAAGACTTTGGCGAGTTGCCGCGGAGCAGAATTCTCGCGCAGGCACTCCGCAATCACTTCCAGTCCGGAGAGTCTCGGGTGGGTGGATGGAAGACTGATGATGTCGTTCATTGTGTGGAGAAAGTCTTCACCTACCGCGCGCCGAAGGTACTCCCGCAGGTGTTTCAGGCTCTTCGCATTGCGGTGAATGATGAGTTGGGCGCACTCCGGTCTCTCCTTGATGCGCTACCGATACTTCTTAAACCCGGAGGTCGATGTGGCATAATCAGCTACCACTCACTTGAGGACAGAATGGTGAAGCAGGAATTCCGCACACTCACGACACCGATTCTTGATGAGCGGACGGGCCAGATTGCTACGGCTGCACCGTGGGAACTCCTGACGCGAAAGGGGATTGCCGCATCGGCCGAGGAACTCTTGAAGAACCCGCGGTCCCGCAGCGCGCGGTTGCGGGCCATCCGATGCATGGGCGTTGCGCTTTCGACGCGCTCAGGGCAAGTTGCAACGCCCCTACCGAGAGTAGAAAGAATGTTCCTTGATTGAATTATCGTTTCCGTTCAGGCAGAATCTCTCACTGAACGGTCGGGTCCTCACCCGTCTTGCCATTCGATGTTCGCATTTTCCTTTCTCCAACCGGCATCTGATATGCCACGGCGGGCGACGCTCGGGCGCATGGTGACGCAGAGCACAGCGCTTTTGATGATCTGCATTGGGACGCTGATTCTCACCCTCGCGCTTCTGATTCTGTTCCATGAGAATGCGAATGCGACTAAGGGGTACAATCTCCGCAAGCTCGAGAACCAGCGGTCAATTCTGCTTCTGGAACAGGAAGTGCTCAATATGCAGATTGCTCAGTCCCAGGCACTGGAACATTTGCAGCAGGACCCGGTGATCCAGGCGATGGTTCCGACGAACAAGCTCAAGTACATCCAGCAGAATCCGGCGGTGGCGTTTGTTCGCGAATAATCAAACCGTTCGCACTTGGATGGTGCTTACGTATTCGTCGTGCGCGCGCGCATCTGAGACGAGGGCAATGCGGTCACCTTTTTTGAAAAAGCCAGCTTTGCGTCCCAGTGCGATGCTTTCGAGGATGGTGGCTTCGGGATCTTTCTTGAATGGCGTGACGAGCGGAAAGACGCCGAAGGAGAGTTGGAGAGCCCTTTGCACGCGGCGGTCAGGCGTGAGTGCGATCACCGGCAGATGGGGTCGGAAGCGAGCAATTTCCCGCGCCGTTTGACCCGTCCGAGTCATGACCACGATGGCAGTAGCACCGGCGGAGATGGCTTGTGTCACAGCGGCTTCCGCCTGAGCGTCGCGCTCTGAACGTATTTCCGCATGAAGCATCCGACGAGACTGGCTCAAATGATTTTCGGTTTGCCGAAGGACGCGGTCCATGGCATCCAACGCAAGGAGCGGATGAGCACCACTGGCAGTCTCGCCCGAGAGCATGGTGATATCGGTCGATGTCATTGCGGCATGGGCAATATCGGTCACCTCGGCGCGTGTCGGAATGGGATTCTCGATCATGCTCTCGAGCATGTGTGTGGCAACAATCACGGGCTTCCCCGCCTTGCGCGAGTCCACCACCATCACGTCCTGCACTACCGGGAGCTGCTCGAAGGGAATTTCGGCTCCCAAATCGCCGCGTGCAACCATCATGGCGTCGGATACGGCGATGATCTCCCCAAGGTGATCCACTCCCTGCCGCGTTTCAATCTTCGCTATCAGCCCGATGGATTTCTTTCGCTTGTCGAGCCATGCGCGAACCTCTTCCACTTCCGATGCCTTTCGGATGAATGATAGCCCCAGAAAATCCACGTTTTCCTCGGCGGCGTGAGCAATACTCTCCCAGTCTTCCTTGGTAATGGACGGCATATCGAGGTTTGCTCCCGGAAGGTTGACGTGCCGTCGCGAGCCGATGGTTCCCTGCTGCTTTGCCTTGGCCACCACCGATCCGTCCTTGTTCACCGAAACAAGTTCAAATGACATTTTTCCATTATCCAACAGGATTTGCTCGGCACTGCGCGCATCCTTGGCAAATGCCTTATGATTCACAATGACGACGGTCCTTTTTTCTGCAGGCCGCGGATGAGGAGAGAAAACGACCAATTCTCCGCGACGGATTTTGAGAGGCGAAGAGACAATGCCCGTTCGCACTTCGGCTCCCTTTGTATCGAGAAGAATCGCAATGCAAGAAGGGTATTTGCCGCTCAAGGCAAGTTTCTTATTGATGCTCTGAACTATGCGGATTGTTTTGCGATGCTGTTCCCATGTTCCGTGGGATAAATTGATGCGTGCGATATTCATGCCGCCGCGGGCGAGCGCCTCGATTTGCTTCGGCGTCCCCGCCGTCGGTCCGAGCGTGCAGATGATTTTTGTCAGTCGACGCACGCAGGGGATTGTACCCTCCTTTCAGAGGTTTTCCAACGCACGCTTGATCTCCGGATAGTCTTCCACCAACTGTGGTGCGAGCTCAAATGCCCGCTTGTACTCGCGCAGTCCTTCGTCATACAGGCCATTCCTCCCGAGCGCTGATGCGAGATTGATGTGGGCCTGCGCGAATTCTTCGTCGAGTACGATGGCTTTGCGGAATTCCACCATCGCACCGTCGACGTCTCCGCGGTCCATCAGAATGCTCCCGAGCGTGTTGTGCGGCTCCGACGCTCGCGGGTCGCTGGTTATTGCGAGATCCAGCGTCTCCAGTGCCTTCTCGGTCTGGCCATCCTCCTTGTACCAAACTGCGAGATTGCTCAGTGCCTTGATGTACTGCGGATCGATCGCGAGAGCTTTTTGGTATTCCTCGAACGCAGCTGCGCGATTGTCTCTCTTATGTTCGAGGACTGCGAGATTGTAGTGCATAGTGACACTGAGGTCGTTCTTCCGGAGAGCGTCGCGGTAGAGGGTTTCGCTGTCTTTCCACAGGAGACTTTGGGCGTGAGCGGACCAAGATAGGATGAAAAGGATTGGGAGTGTGAGAATAGGGAGAGCGACATTTCGTTTCTTCGATTCTTCGTTTCTTCGTCCACCCTCACCCGGTTCGACGAAGACACGAAGTAACGAGCGCGTTCGAAGTCCGTCGATCACCGATCCCAATAGGAAAAGCAGACCGATTTGTGAGAGGTAGATGTACCGATCAGAGAAGTAGTAGACGTCATCTTTGGCAAAATTCGAGAATGATGGCATCAGGAATATCAGGAAGAACAGCGCGGAGAACATCACGATTCTGGTTCTTCTGAGCGACCAGAGTGTCATGCCTCCCAGAAGAATGAGGATCACTATTGGTATCCAGAATTGCGGGAGCGCGAAGCTGATTGGGTCGGTCTGCAGGTAGATCGGTGAGAGACCGGTTGGCCACAGGAATTTCCCGATAGCGAAGACCGTGCTCTTGCAGGCAAGCAGGAATGTTTCCGCCAGAGTCAGTGCTCCGATGTTTCTTCCTTTTCCGTAGAGGCCGATGACGAGGAAGATCGCGCTCAGAAGGAAGAAGGGAAGGGTCGTCACGATGGTGCGTCGGGTCATTCGTCCTCGATCCTTCCAATCCAGTAGGAGAAAGATTGCGGGGAGAACAATCGCGACAGGTTTGCTCAGGAGTGCGCAGAAAAAGTATCCAAGAGTGATCCAGAGCCATTGCCATGACTGCACCGATTTCCAGTGCAGATAACTCAGCAGTGCCGTTAGTGAAAACAGTGCGGCAAGCAGATCCTTCCGTGCGCTCACCCAGGCGACGGCTTCGGTATTGAGTGGATGGACGGTGAAGACGAGAGCGGCGAAAAAAGCCGTTGTTCGCTTCAATCCCAGGCGTTCCAAAAGCAGGAGGATGAGTCCTGCATTCACGATGTGCAGCAGAAGATTATCGAGATGGAAGAAAAACGGCGCAAAGCCGAAGAGGAGATGTTCAATCTGAAAGCTGAGGATCGTCAGTGGCACATACAGTTCCGGATCGTACGACGAGAATGCACCGAGGATGTTCTTCCAGGTGAAGTGCTGCGTCAGGGGATTGAGAGTGACAAGCGAGTCGTCATCCCAAATGACGAAGTCATTGTGGAGTGAACGTGCGTAGGTGATCACTGCTGCGGCAAACAGGAGCCCGAAGAGAGCACCGTGTGTACGGAGGAGCTGTTTCCACTGCATGCAATGATTCTATCAGCTCCCGGCTATCACCATCCTAGGACCGCATCGACGCTCACCATCATCAAGTACTACAATAGGTGCCATGCGTCGACTTCTCAGAGATCCAAAAATCCTGATCACTCTGTTCATCGTCGCTCTTGGATTCTTGGTCTACGCCTCCAAGCTGAACAGTGAATTTGTGGAGTGGGATGACATTTCTTTGATTGTCGATAATCCCATCGCCAGGGGGCTGCATCCTCTGAACATCTGGAAAGCGTTTACGTCGTATGATCCGGAGCTCTACATCCCCCTCGCTTTTCTCAGTTATCAACTCGACTACACCATCGGCGGAATGCATCCGTTTCTGTTCCATCTCACGAATCTTCTCCTGCATCTTCTCAGTGCGGTATTGGTATCGGGCATTGCCTTCAAACTGCGGAAAAACTGGTGGATTGCCGGCGTCACCGGACTTCTGTTTGTGGTGCATCCGCTGCATACAGAAGCTGTGATGTGGGTCAGTTCGCGAAAAGATCTGCTGTCGGCGGTCTTCGTTTTGCTTTCGCTATGGCTGTATCTTTCGTATCGCGATAGCGATCGGCGGCTGTTCTACGGTTTCAGCTTGGCGTTCTTTTTTTTCGCTCTGTTGTCTAAAGTGGCCGTTTTGACCTTGCCGGCTGTATTGCTGCTTATTGATTGGCTGCAACAGAGGTCGATTGATCGCAAAGCACTCTTGGAAAAAGCTCCTTACCTTAGCTTTAGTATCATCTTCTTGATCGTGGCATTGTATGGAAAAAATTCCCAAGCCGAACATTCGTCGGTTTTCGCGATGCTCCTCGTGGGCATGAAAGCCATGGTGATGTATCTGCAAAATATATTTGTACCAATGAAGCTTGCGGTCCTGTACCCGTACACCAAACCCGTCACGCTGGTGTCGTCGGACTTCTTTGTGCCGATGATTATTCTGATAGCACTCGCTCTCGCCGCAGTTCTGACGTACAAAAAATCGCGCGCCGGTATTGTTGTCTTCTTTACTGCGTTCCTCTCCATCGCTCCTTCCTTCTTTAACTACCGCAGAGGCGAAGGGGGAGATATCTACATCGGCTCCGATCGCTATGCATATTTGGCGTCGGTTGCTGTATTCATCCTGGTTGTGTCGCTTCTCTACACATTGCGGCAGCGGATCACCAAACGCATTGTTGATACAGGTATCGCATTGATCATCTGTGTATTCGGTTTTCTCGCCTTCCGCCAAGCAGACACGTGGAAGGATACTTATTCACTGTTTACGAATGTCATTGCGTACTACCCAAACGCCGTCATTGCTCATCATGCACTCGGGAGTATGTACCAAAAACAGGGGATGTTTCAGGAAGCAGTGACTGAATATGAGAAAGTGATAGCCGTGACACCCAAAGCATCCACGTACGTGAATCTCGCTGAGATCGCCCGGACGAATGGCATGATGCAGGAAGCGTTGAAATATTATCAATCAGCGCTTTCACTCGATCAAGAAAACGATGAAGCCTATAACGGACTTGGCCTTTTATTCCTCTCTGCCCAGCAAACAACCGAAGCAATGAATGCTTTTCAAACTGCAGTCTCGTACAATCCAAAAAACGCCGAAGCGCATCTAAATTTAGGTGGCACTTTCCTGTTGTTGCAACGTCCCGACGATGCAATCCGGGAGTTTGAAATCGTTTTGGCTCTTCACCCTTCCCTGGCAACGGCATCGTTCAACGTCGGCTTTGCCAAAGAGCAGGAGGGAAATGTAGAACAGGCAATAGAATACTACCGGCAAACAATCCAGTCTGATCCCTCATTCATCGAGGCGTACATCAACCTCGCAGTCGTGTTGATAAAACAAGGCAATGTCGTCGAAGCAAAACAGTACTATCTGCGAGCCCTGACAATCGATCCGGACAATCAGGCGGCAATACAGGGACTTGCAAAAATCGGCAGTGAGAATTGAGGATCACCATTCGACTCGTCCGCACCGACGGACTCGGGCCAGCAATTACTGCTACCACCAGCCCAATACAGCATCAACGCTGAGCGGACCTGCACCGGTCGTCATCAGCAGGAGCGCCGCGGCGAGCAGGATGAGGTCGAATTCCCAGCCCATCTTGTCCATTGCGGTGAACGGTACATGCCACTTCTGCGTTTTGTAGTAGATCGCGCCGGCCATGATTACTGCCAAGCCGAGTGCGCCGAGCGGCGTCAGGAGTCCGATGATGACCGCGACAGCACCGATGGTCTCCACCAGGCCGATGACGGTCACCATGCCCGAGGACATGCCGATGCCTGCGCCCATCTGCCCCGGATTCTTGAGTTTTGGCAGGCCATGGACGACAAAAATGGAACCGATCGCGATGCGGAGCAGCAGCATCGTCCAGGGCATGAGGGAGTAGAAGAAGTAGAAGGACATCAGGGGAGGGAGGGAATCAATGGGAAAGTGTACTCTTCGGCGACGATTGTGCCATGTGATTGACCGGAAAAGCTTGGTACCCCCGGTAGGAATTGAACCTACGGCCAATGGGTTAGAAACCCACTGCTCTATCCACTGAGCTACGGGGG
>CAYGNM010000007.1:0-13095 GCA_964351275.1 uncultured Candidatus Peribacteria bacterium
CTTCGACGAGGTCTTCCTTTGCCTCCTCGGCACCCGCGACATCGACGAAGCGCGTCTTCACCTGCTTGGCATCGGCGATGCGCGCGCGCGATTTGCCGAAGCTGAGCGCGGTCGACTGGCTGCGCGCAATCCCGCGGAAGAGCCAGACTACCCCGCCGATCACTAGGAGGAAGAAGAGGATGTCGGGCAGCACCGCCATCAGAAAGTTCCGCGTCTCCTGACTCTCTATCGTGACGATGGTGGGATTCTTGGGATCATTCCACCCGAGCTGACTCACGGTGTCGTCGGCCTCCTTATACGACTGGAAGATCGAATCGTCCTTGAGCGTCGCATAGACCGTGCTGTCGCGCAGGAGAATTTCCTTGAATTCCTTGTTCGCATACCCCTGGGTAATCCGGCTCAAGGAAACTTCCTGCGCATTCGTGAACTTCTTCTCGCCCTCCCACTGCGGATTCAGGAGGAACGCGATGGAAAGCGTCACGAGCAGCCCAAAGAGGAGAACGGAAAGGAGCCACTGCTTGCGGCTGCGCTGTGGAGGACGGTAGGAGGGAGGCACGGGGGGCATGATAGCAGTGAGACGAGTAGAGGTCATTGTCTTTACCGTGCAGATGCCGAAGATGTCGGGGAAGCCAACGAAAGCCGAGGAAAGGAAACCGAGGAAGAGAGAGAGGATACAGATAAAACGGAGGATGAGTCCTCGGGATCGTTGGAATCCTTGGAATCGTTTCATCGGCATCCTCGGCTTCCTTGGCTTCTTCGGCTTCCTTTCCTATACTCACCCCGATGCCCCCGAAAACCGCACAGCCTTGGAAGCGTTGGCATACCCTGTTTCTTTTAGGCTTCGTCATCATCATCTCGTACCTGACGTACTTCCACCGCTACACCGAGCCGCAGGCACCGTACTGGGACGAGAACTACTACATCACCGACGCGCAGCGCGAAATGAACGGCATGTTCTACATGCAGATCCACCCGCCGCTGGGGAAATTACTGATCGCGTGGGGGGAGGAATTGATTCAGGCCGTCGGGACGGTCCCGAACGCCTCCCTGAGTGAATTTTCTGATGGGGCAGCCGTCGACACTGCTCCGATGATCCGCGCCAACGACCGCACGGATCACTTCATCGATACCGAGCACGCCGATGAGTTCCCGAAGGATTTCACCTTCTCCGGCTACCGGCTCTTCCCGGTGCTGCTCGCGTGGCTGGGCGCGCCGCTGCTCTTTTTGATCTTCCTCTTCACCACGCGCAATCCCCTGCTCTCGGGATTTTTGAGTTTTCTCTACGTCTTCGATAACGCGCTGATCGTCCATCACCGTGGCGCGATGCTCGATGGTCCGATGCTCTTCTTCGTTATTCTGTCGATTTTCGCGTTCTTCCTCGTGCTCCGATATAACCGCGGGAGCCGGTGGAAATTCCTCCTCTCGTGCGCGCTCTTCGGTGCCGCGCTTGCGCTGGGCCTCACGACCAAATTCCAGAACGCCGTGATGTTCCTGCTGGTGCCGTTCCTCCTCTGGAAACTCTGGCCTCCGGAAAACAGGAGAGTTGTCATCCTGAGCGGAGCGAAGGACGCCCCGGCAAAGCACCGCTACGACATTTTCCATTTTCTCTGGGTGTCCGCTCTGGCGTTCATCATCTTCTTCGTCGGCATCTGGCAGATCCACTTCGCACACATGGTGACCATCAATCCTAAACTGAACAACGAGGGCTACTACCAGGCATCGCAGGAGTACAAGAACATTCTCGCGGCAGGGAAACAGGGATCGCTCCTCTCGTTCCCGGTGATGCTGCGTGACTCGCTCGCGTACGTGGGCGAGTACAACAAGGGCATTCCCAAGCTCGATCTCTGCAAGCCCGACGAGAACGGCAGCCCGTGGTTCCTGTGGCCGTTCGGCGCGACCGCCATCAATTACCGCTGGGAAACGCCGGGCGACGACCACTTCCAGTACCTGTACCTCGTGAGTAATCCCATCGTCTGGTTCACCGGACTCGGCGCGGTGATCCTCTCGGTCGTCTACCTGTTCGCACCGCTCTTTATGGTGAAGCGTCCCACCAAAGCCGACGGTCAGGATCCCGAAATGAGATTCCTGATCCTCACCTTTACCACGCTCTACGTCGGCTACATGGGAGCGATGTCGATGTTCGAGCGCGTGCTCTTCCTCTACAGCTACTTCCCGGCATTGATCTTCGCCTTCGTTCTTGTTGCGCTAATCGTGACGGAATTGCGGTCCGTGGGGAGCCTGCGCCTGAGTGATGAACACAAGATGATCGGCGTCGGCATCCTCGCCGTGCTCATCTTCGCCGTCCATCAGTTCTTCCGTCCGCTCACCTACTACGAGCCGCTCACCGACCGCGAGATCGCCCGCCGCCAGTGGCTGCCGATCTGGCAAATTCATTGCGTCAACTGCGGGAATGAAAGTCCTCTGGTGAAGCACCGGTGTGAACAACAATGACTTCTCCTCCCGATTTTAGGTCCTTCTCCCACCGCAGTGGGAGAAGGTGCCGTCGTCGCGACGGCGGATGAGGGCAGAAAAAGGAGGGAGAAGGTGGCGCCGCAGCGCCGGATGAGGGCATGAAAAGAAGCTCCTCAAACGCATACGAGAAGCGATTCGCAAAACAGCTTCCCTTCTTCGGCGTGCGCAAAGAATGAGAGCCTACTCTTCCTCCCCCGTCACAATTTCAATCTTCCTCTCCCATTCCTCCTGCTCCACTGCATAGGGCTTCCCGTACCCCGCGTCGATCTTCTCCGGATTCCGCGCGAGGAAGTGCAAGAAACTCGCACTGAAATAGAGATTGGAGAGAACTACGAGCAGGAGAAAGGTATGGATGATCACGGATGGTATTCGGCTCTGAGTCTGACGTAGGGCATGGAGGAATTTTTGTAACCCCAAGACCAGGAGCAACGGCGCCAGCGGATAGAAGATGATGTGGTACTGGGTGAATGGCGGGGCACCGATCAGAATGTAGACAGCAGTGAATACCGCCCAGATCGCGATGAGCAGGATGAGGATCCGGTCTGACGGATGCAGGAGAGAAGGATGTGACCAACCCCGGACTTTCCGCAGCGCGTCCTGCAAAAGCCAGGCGGCACCTGCGACGACACCGACCGCATAGGCAGAGAACAGCGCCGTCGGGATACCGAGACGATAGGTGGAAGAGAAGAGGGCGTACATCTCGTCGCCGATCTGGACGGAGAACTTGAGTCCGCTTGTGGCGGCCACGGTCCACGAGAGATGCTCGAGAGCATCCTGACTGTTCAATCCTCCGCGGCTCTCCTTGAGGAAATCCAGAAGATTCCCGAATGAGGACTGCGCTTGGTGGAACGCATACGGGGCATAGAGCAGGGCGAACAGCAGCAATCCGCCGACGAGATCCCGCCGCCGGATCTTCACGCGGAAGACATCGAAGAAGACGATGAGGATCAGCGGAATCAGCCACGCGATCAGATGCAATTGCGTGAGCACGGCCACAGAGAAGAAAAGGAGATACACGGAGCTGGGGCGGTAGCGCGTCATCAGGGAATGCAGAGACCAGTAGAACAGCACGAGGAAGAAGATCATCACGTCCTGCGGCCAGAGTTTGCGCGAGTAGAGGAGCGCCCAGGGTGCCGTAGAAAGAAGTGCCGTCGTCCAGAGCGCCGTGTCCGCGGAGAACGCGCGTTTCAGGAAAGCGTAGAGCAGCAGCATACCGGCGACGTTCACACCGGCGACAAATGCGGTGACGAGTACAGGATCCGTCGTGAAGAGCGCGGGGATTGAAAGCAGCCAGATGAAAAACGGCGGATTAAAGAGACCGAACGACGATTGGAGACCGGTCGCAGCAAATGCGACTCCATGCGCGTGACGGTACGCGTACACGAACGACTCGAATTCATCGATTTTGAATTCCATGAACCGGAGATGAACGAATCGCAGAAGAAGGCCGCAGAGGAGCGCCATCCACAGAATGCATCGGTAGAATCCCGCGCGGCGTGCCCACCGGATACACACGTTTCGCCATCCACCGATAGTCTTCTGAAGACCGGCGATGGAGGGGCCCGGAATACGCAGATCATTGAGCATGAACGCAATCGCTCCGCCAGCAATCACCGCCCACAGCACCATGCTCCATCCGCCAGTGAGTCCGAGGGAGATCCCTACGTTCCATGCCATCTTCCCCTGCGAAAAATCCCGCGGATAGAAATCGAACAGCGGCCGATGAAACTCGTTGGGCGGCATCGCATTCACGAATGTGGCAAACGACGTCAGCGCCACGGAGACCGCCGCAAGCACACTGCCCGTGAGCGGCAGCCGCGCAAGCCCGAAAGCGGCGGCCACTGCGAGGAACGGCACGGCCGCGGAAAGGTGCCGCGGTCCAAAGGTGAAGCCTCCATCCCAGTATGCATAGCTGGACGCAAAGAGGACGTATGCAATGGGAACGAGAAGAGTGAGCCAGAAGAGTTGACGCGACATGCGGTAGAGACGGGGATATCCGAGGAAGGCAAGGAGGAGAAAGGGCGACCAGAAGAAGAGTCCGCGGAACTGGCTGACGAGGAGATCGCGCACTGCCTCTCCGCGCGGGAGCGTGACACCGAAGAATCCGTCCTTCATGCCGGCAAAATCCACGTTGGAGTAGCCCAACGTGAGGATCGATCCGGAGACGGCCCAGTTATAGAGCGGGATAGTGAGAAGGGGGGGAATCGATGCGACGATAAACCGCGCTCCGCTCTTCCATCCACGGAGGACGGTGAGCAGAAAGAACATGCCCGCCGCGAGCACGGCGGGGTATTCGGACGAGACGGCAAGCCCGCAGAGGAAACCCAGCAAATATTCATAGTGCCGCGCCTTGAGGGACGTCGAAGAGCGCCCTGCGCGCGCGGCGGCATCGAACGCCCAGAGCGCGATGGAGAGGAGACCCATCGTCGCCCCGTGCGAGAACATCATGGTGGCATACGGAAACGGCAGCGACCCCAGAAATACGGCAACCGTTCCGATGAGCGCGAGTTGCGGATCCAAGCGCCTTCGCAAGAACAGGAACAGACACATCCCCCCGAGCGCAGCCAGAACGCCGACGGATCCGATCGTCGTCAGGCGTTCGGAGATTTTCCATCCCGTTGCTCCATCGATGTCGATGCCGACGAGATCAAGCACGCCGTACGAGAAGAGGAAGCTCGGTGCGGCGATGAGGATCATGCCGGGCGCTTTTTCACTGTAGAAGTGTCCATTCAGCTTCTCTTTATCTCCCGTATTTACTTCATACGCATCGATGGCAACGGTATGCCGGACGAACAGCGCATGCAGAAGATCGAGACGCGAGTTCTGGTTCCACCCCCATCCCTGGTTGATGAACGCATACGAGAACAGCAGGAGGAAGAAGAGCGCGAGAGGTGTTCGTCGGTTAGTGAGCATTCGACGGAGTGTAGCATCCGCCGGGGCAGACCGGATCATTGTCCCGACGAAAATCCAGCGCGTTCTGCCGATGCCTCATCCGGAAAATATACGCGGTTCTGCGGCGCAAGTTTCGCCGCGCTCGCCGACGTGACGGGATAGAATTTTTTTCCGCGCTTCGATGCGACAAAGCGCATCCCCGCGGGAACGCGGACGGTCGTCACCTCGCGAAGCAGATCTCCGGCAGGGACGCGAAATGACCCGCTCGCATCGGGAATCACCACACGGTCACCAAAAAAGACGCGGACCTCGCCCTGTGCGCTTCCGATGATGGAACCGTCTTCGACGCCTGTGACGCGGACAACGGGTATCAGAGAACGATGATCGTCCCGAAACATGATAGAAGGAACTGGCTCGCTCGTAATGCGGATGATCCTGCCAAGCAATCCCCCAAGAAGAAGTGCGAGAAATATGACGATGATGATCAGAACTCGTGACTGCATGAAAGGAGTCTCATTGATGAATACATCCAATGATAGACAGCAGCGAACATTTCAAAATCAGGAAGCGGATATTTCCGCTTCCTGAAGATAAAAATTCAGTTCCATCACCCTGTAGAACATCAACCAGAGTTCTTCCATAAAACTACTATTATCCTAGTATGTCCACTACTACTTCGACGACGTCGACGAAGCAGAAGCTGCCTTCGACGACACTGAGGACACTGAAGAGACCGGCTTCACCCCAGCCCCTCTCGTCTGCGATTCGATGACGGGAGCCGTCGGCTGGATCTGGACCGGGACGATATCGATGATCTTGTCAGCGACCGGATCGTAGAGAATCGCGCGGTCCTCGGTGACGATCAGGTGATCGCCGTTCTTGGCCTTGTTGTAGAAGATGTTGCGGGAGCGAAGCTGTTCAACGTCCACGATCGTCGCCACCGTGGGATCGACACCGGCGGGAATAACGAAGAGTTTGCGGACCTTAGCAACAATTTGCTTGGCCGCTTCCTGATTCTGCGCCTGGTTGCCCTGCTGTTGCTCGTACTTCATGGAAAGCTGCGTCAGCTTCTGTTCCGCTTCGCGGCGGCGCATGTCGAGAAAGACGATGAGGCCGATGAGGCCGACGACGCAGACGAATCCGAGAAATTTACCGAAGGAGGAAGAAGAGGACGTATCGGGCATGAGAAGAATGGGGAAGTGCGGAGGCAATGGTATGCTAGGGAAAACGTATGATCAACCCCGATCTCCTCCGGCCCTTCCTGCACACTACTCTCGATGGGACAAACTTCTCCGGTCTCGGCACTAGGTACGTGGGAAAAGTGCGCGACGTCTACACAAAAAATGACCGTGTGATCCTAATTTCCACCGACCGTCAATCTGCATTCGACGAGCAGTGGTGCGCGATTCCCCTCAAGGGCCAGGTGCTTAACCAGCTGAGCAACTGGTGGTTCGACAAAGTGAAGGATGTGATGCCGACCCATGTCGTTGCAACGCCGGACCCCAATGTAACAGCTGCAACGGCGCTGAAGATGATGAAATTCGAAGTCGTCGTGCGATCGTACCTCACGGGATCGACCTCAACCTCAGTGTGGGTGAACTACGAGAAGGGCAACCGGAACTTCTGTGGCAATCCCCTGCCCGATGGCATGAGGAAGAACCAGAAGTTGCAGGAAATTCTCTTCACGCCGTCGACGAAGCCCGAGACCGGCCACGATGAATCGATGAGCCCGGAAGGATTGATCGCACTGGGGGTGACGAACCGCGCGGAGATCGACCGGGTGAAAGATTTTGCGTTCGCGCTCTTCCGCCGCGGACAGGAGGTCGCAGCCAAGCGTGGCTTGATCCTCGTCGATACCAAGTACGAGATGGGCTATGACCGTGACGGGACGCTCCGTGTCGGTGACGAAGTCCACACGCCGGATTCCTCGCGCTACTGGATCGCGGCAAGTTATGAGAAACGTTTCGCGGAGGGGAGGGAACCGGAATCCCTCGATAAAGAATTTTTCCGATTGTGGCTGCGCGAAAACGGCTACACCGGTGACGATGGTCCCAAGCCGGTCGTGACCGACGACGTTCGCGTGATGCTCGCGGCCAAGTACATCGATCTCTACGAAAAGATGACGGGTATGACATTTGAAATTCCCCAGGATCCCGACGTTATCGGAAGGATCGGACGAAATTTACAGGAATACATGGTCTAACCGGAATCTGTAGGGGCGTATCGTGATACGCCCATTGTGATGCCCCCTACCGAAGCGTTGTGATGTCGAGTTTTCCCTGATTCCAGATGGTTTTCGTCAACGCCGGGCTCACCTCCAACGCGTACTTCGCTGGTCCTGCGGAGGGATATGTGGGACACGGATCCTGCTGGCACGGTTTCATCACCGTGGTTGAGACCAGATTCCCGTCGGCATCGAAGAAGAGCATGTAGAGCGGAATGAGCGTGTTCTTCATCCAGAAACTCATCCGCTGCTCCGTCTCAAACACAAAGAGCATCCCCGCACCGGGATCCAGACTCGTCCTGAACATCATCCCGCGCTCGCGCAACGCCTCCGTATCGGCAATCTCGGCATTGATCACCATCGATTTCCCATATTGATCTGTTAGAAAGATTTTCTGCTTCCGGAATTCCATCGCGTCCGACGACTGTGACGAAGGCGACGAGGGCTGGAGCGGCATAGATGCGAGGGGAAGCTGAGCATTGCTGCACGCTGTTAAAAGGAGAAAAAACAAACAACAAAGAAAATGGCGTATGAGCCTATGAATTCCAGAAACTGCCATCATAGTGAACGTAAAGATTCTATGGCGCTTTTCCGATCCTGCGCGCTAAAAATGTAACTCGCCGACACCAGATTATTCGCTCCCGCCTTCACACACTGCTTCGCCGTGATCGAATCAATCCCCCCGTCCATCTGAATCATCAGCTCCGGATGCGCTGCCCTGAGCGCGGTCACTTTTCCCAGCACTTCCGGCATAAACGTCTGCCCGCTGAAGCCGGGATGGACCGACATCACCAGGACCAGATCGACCTCATTGATGACATCGGCAATCGCGCTCACGGGCGTCCCCGGATTCAGCGCGATACCCACAGTCGCACCGCCCTTCCGGATATCCGCAATGATGTCCATGCGCTCAGCAGTCGTAGTGACGGCTTCGCAGTGGAACGTGATGTTCTTGGCACCGACGGCGAAGAATTCCTTCAAACGATCATGCGGATTGCTCACCATCAGATGAATATCGAGCAGAAGCTTGGTCTTGAGATGTTTCACAACAGGAGCGCCCATGCTCAGGTTAGGGACAAAGTGCCCGTCCATCACATCGACCTGTAGCCAGTCCGCGGAGGACTCCACGGAATCGACCTCCTCCTGCAACCGCGACAGGTTGCACGAGAGGATGGAGGGGGTGATGAGGATTCTCTTTTCCATACTGGAACCATGATACCGCTTCTCAAAAGAACATTGCCACCATCAATGGAATGAAGAAGAGCGCGAATATCGTACTCAGGAAAACGGTCGTTGCCGCCTTCTCGGGCTCAGTCCGCAGTTCCGTAGCAAATGCGACAGTATTGGCCGCTATGGGGACGATGGACAGGAGCATGAGAATACTGCGCATTTCATCGGTGAAAAGATGTGCGGTGGCCGCATCCAGAGACACCAGTCCGAGCATGAATACAGGCCACACGAGGAACTTCATGAAGAAAGCAATTCCAGTGAAGACCCAGTCGATGCTCCAGTGAGAAACTCCAGCGAGTCCCAATCCCACCATCATTGAACCGAGAATGGTGTACGCACCGCGCGCATTGATGAACATGTCATTCACGGGACCGGGCAAATGCACTCCGCTGAGATTGCACACGATACCGAGAACTGCGGCATACATCGACGGAAGCTTCAGGAGTCTGATGATGCTCTCACGCGCCGTGTGGTGACCGCGCGCGACCAGAAAAAATCCAACAGTACTTTCATAAATCATTGCACCGAATGACCCGAACACCATAAGTCCCAGCGACTGCTCCCCGAAGATCGCGACCGCGACGGGAAAACCGAAGTACCCGGTATTGCCGGTACCGGAGACGACTCCGAGAATATTTCGATGGGCATCTTTCCAGAACTGCGATGCCAAAAAGTATCCAAGCGCGCAGGTGATCAGACCCAATCCAAAGAACGCGAGCGGCAAGAGCAGCAACGATGCGTGAAACTCCACCGTAAAAATTCCGTAGAAAACGATTGCCGGAGCCAAGATGTAGATGAGAACCCGGGCGACGGTTTCATTGGAGAGCTTCAGAACTTTGCCCGCAAAGACCCCAAGCCCGATAAAGAAGTACAACGGTACCAGTTTGCCAATGAGAAGCAGGAAGACGTCTATGGCTGAAGTATAAGCAGAACTCTCGCAGGTGTCGCCGAATTCTTTGACGTTGTCATGGTGAGGTGCGAACTGTCATGGCGAGGAGCACGACCGCAGTCGTGCCTCGAGCCACGGTTCGCCTCGAACCATGACTCTCACTCCAAATCCCCCACCCTCGCCGTGTGTCTCCCACCTTCGAAGTCCGTCGCGAGGAACGCGTCGACCATTTTCTTGGCGAGTTCGGAATCCAGCAGCCGTCCACCGAGACTCAGGACATTGGCATCGTTGTGCTGTCGTGAAAGCACGGCATCTTCTACGGTGCAGCAACGCGCCGCGCGGATGCCACGGACCTTGTTGGCAGCAATCGATTCGCCGATGCCGCTGCCACCGAGGACGATCCCCGGACAGTTCTGCTCAAGGACAACTGCGCAGGCTTTACGGATGATCGCAGGGTAGTCGACGGGGGTTTCGGAGAATGTTCCCTGATCCAATACATCAATCCCCTTGCTCAGGAGATGCTTTTTCAGGACTTCTTTGAGCGTGTAACCGGCATGGTCGGTCCCGAGCGCGACGCGGAGGATCTTCTTCATAGGCGCGCTCATGCTACTCTACGGGCACATGGATCGGAAGTTCCTCATCGCCGCCAATTGGAAAATGAATCCCCCACCGGCGGGATTCGATGCTGCGAATTCACCGTATAGAGCCGAGAGCGCGATCGACGTTGTGGTATTTCCCAGTAGCGTTGATCTCTCGCACTGCATCGACGCACAGTTGATTGTCGGTGGACAGACGGGACGGCCGGAACCGTCCGGCGCATTCACCGGAGACATCAGCATCACGCAATTAAAAAAGATGGGCTGCCGCTACGTTCTCTGCGGCCACTCCGAGCGGCGGAAGAATCATGGCGAAACAGATGAGTACGTCGCCCAGCAAGCCATCGCGGCGCTGGAAGTGGGACTGCACCCAATTGTCTGCGTGGGGGAAACCGAAGAGGAACGCAAAAAAGAAAAACAGAATGACGTCGTGAAAAAACAGATGAAAGACCTGCCGTCTGGAGTGACGATCGCGTATGAACCCGTGTGGGCAATCGGAACAGGGAAGACCGCGACGCCGAAGGACGCTCAGCAGATGCACGCCTTCATCCGCTCACTCCTGCCAAAGGATGAACGCGCCTCCGTCCGCATTCTCTACGGCGGCTCGATGAACGCCGCGAACGCGGAGGATCTTCTGAAACAGGAAGATATTGATGGCGGGTTGATTGGGGGGGCGGCGCTGAAGCTGGAGGAATTTAGGGGGATTGTGGAAGTTGCAGAAAGCCCTCTCCCCTAACCCCTCCCCGCCATTCGCGGGGAGGGGGATGTTTGTTGTTTTGTTTGTGCGCAAAGAAACAACAAACAAAACAGGAACAATCACAAAACATACACATCCCCTTCTCCGTGGACGACGGAGAAGGGTTAGGGATGAGGGATTCAGATCCGAACCCACTGCCCCCCTCCCAGATTGCGTACAGCTCCATTGAGCTCAAGAACAGTGAGGACCGCACTCACCGCGCCCACCGTTCTCCCACTTTTTTCGACGAGTTCGTCGCCTGATTGCGGCATGGTGCTGAGGCACGAGAGAATTTTCTTCTCGTCGTCGGTCTGACCGACGTAGACGATCCGACCTGGATCCGCCACATCGGGAACGATGACGCCAAGATCCTGGAGAACTTCGCGCGGGGAAGCTGCGATCCGCGCCTGGTTCTTGCGGATGATCGCATGGCAGCCCGCAAAGTTGCCGTCGAACATCTGCCCCGGCACGGCGAAGACCTCGCGGCCGTAGTCGAAGGCCAGTTTCGCAGTGATCAGTGCGCCGCTGCTCTCGGGCGCTTCCAGCACGATGGTCGCAAGGCTCAGGCCCGCGATGATGCGGTTGCGCAGCGGGTAGGTGAACATATCCGGTGCCATCCGGAGCGGGAATTCGCTGAGGATGAGACCACCGGCTGCGATGATCCGGTCTGCGAGTACTTTCGCATGCGGATAGATCGTCAGGAGTCCCTGCCCGAGGACCGCGACCGTCTTTCCCTGTAAGGAAATCGCTTCCTCTGCAACTTGGGAATCGATCCCCCGCGCAAGTCCGCTGACGGTGACGATTCCCGCGTGTGTCAGCGCTCGAGCGAATTCCTGGCCGACGCGTTTACCGTACGACGACATCTTCCGGGTCCCGACCAATGCGACGCACGGCTGACGCAGAATGGAGAGATCGCCCTGCGCGTAGAGAAACGCCGGCGCATCGGGAACATCAGCCAACCGCTCGGGATAGTCCGGATCGCCTAAGGTGATGATCTGCGCAGCGGCGGATGTGAGAAGAGCTTCTTCCTGCTCGAGATCGACGGACTGCATCCGCTTCAGGACGTTCCCGACAGTTTCCTCGCGGCAGCCAAGACCACGCAGGACCTCACCATCGATGTGCTTTGAAGCATTCTCAAGCGTTCCGAAGACCCGAATCAGCGCTTCGTGCCGTTCGCGGGTCAGGACCTGCAGGCAGGACCAGAAGAGACGGGTGTGGACAGAGGAATCAGGCATGCACCCACGCTATGAGCGGAGTTTCCTCAAGGGAAGACCTTCCCGGACAGATTCTTTTTGACTTGTCGTTTTTTTGGCTTCAGGACTGCGTCTTTGGCGTTCCATAGGGGTGTGGAACGGTTGGGGGAGTGAATGCCGGATACAACCTAGCAATCTTGTTTCCTGAGCCAAAATCCCGCATGATCTCCCGGTCCCGAGCCGCCGTAGCTCAGCGGTAGAGCAACGGTATCGTAAACCGTGGGTCACCGGTTCAATCCCGGTCGGCGGCTCCACTTTCTATGCAAGATACTGATGATCTGAAGAAACGGCTCACCCCCGAGGAATTCCGGGTCACACAGGAGAAAGGCACCGAACCCGCTTTCTGCGGCGTCTACTGGAACCACCATGAGAAAGGCATGTACTGCTGTGTCTGCTGCTCGACTCCGCTCTTCGGCTCCGAAAAGAAGTTTGACTCGGGCACCGGCTGGCCGAGTTACTTCCAACCGGCCTCAGAAGGCGCGGTGAAGAACGTCACCGACTCCAGCCACGGCATGCGCCGGACGGAAGTCCTCTGCGCGACCTGTGACGCGCATCTAGGTCATGTCTTTGAGGATGGTCCGCCACCGACGGGACTGCGGTACTGCATTAACTCCGCAGCATTAAAATTTGAGAAGCAATAATAAACAGTATTCCTCGTTACGCTCCCGGCTCCACCGGGAGCTACTCGGAATGACAGAAAGTTTTTTTAAGAAAGCGTCTCGATACGCTGCTCGCTCCACGAGCAGCTACTCGACGCCGCGCCGAGTAGTTCAGTGCGGAGCGCTGAACGTATCGAGGCGCTT
>CAYGNM010000008.1:0-12628 GCA_964351275.1 uncultured Candidatus Peribacteria bacterium
CCCTAATTCGCGCCGTACCCACTGCCAAATTTGAGTGGCACTTCCTTGTTCGATAAATACGATTAGATGTTCGTGGGCAAGTTTCCGAAGCTCCCTCTCAATTTTTTGTCTTACAGGACGATCAGGGATAGGCCCACCGTCGGCATCGTTACATGTAAAAAACTGCATTCCTCGTTTCTCGGCAATGCCAGTGAGAACAAAGGAGTGCTTCTCGACTTTGATCGTGTGTTTCCCCTTAAAGTTGTCCCACCCTAAATTTTCGATGAAAAGCTCTTTGAATTTTCTCTCTTTGAGATATGCGAACACAGTGCTGGTACTACGATGAGGCATTAGTGCGAAGAGGAGAGGCCGAGTGAGCAGATGATGTGAGGTTCGTCACTCTGTTCTTCCTGTACATGACAGAGTCTGTCGTCATTGCGTAAATTTAAGATGAGTGTTGCTAGGTCATCATTGGAAATACCAGATTTCAGCTGACGATTGAGGATGTCTTTAGCATGTTCGCGTAGGGGATAACGATAGATTTCCTCCAACGCCTTGGGGAGTTCGGTGCTTTGGAAAAGCGTTCCGTCCATTTGCTTCAAAAAAGATTTGAGCCTCTCGTACACACGGTGACGGGCACCAGACGGCCTGCCAAGTTGGCCTCCAATTCCGCTTTTTTCTGCGACTATGCTCTGCACTCCTTTCTTCACCAATATGTGATGATCCTCGCGTCGAGGCTGCGCTGGGGTGTTCTTCGGGCATGCTGCTGCCTTCAGAATGGTTAGTGGCGACTCGGAAATGCTTTTCCCTTGTGCATCTACCCATGCGAGTGCGTCATTCCCATTGACGGTCTGCATGTAGAGCAAAACGCCCTCTGGCGCATTATGCGTGGGTACATGAGACTTTGTGGAATACGTCACTGGTTCTATGGACATCACGACCTCTTTTAACTTTGGGTCTTCTCTAATGGCATCCTCCCATATCTGGAATGCGTACGATGACAAATCCACTTCATCGTCTTCTTTGTCATCGAGAACACCCGCCTTTTCGTTATAGAGGTCTGTCGCCATTTTTTCCGATATTTCATCTTCGTAGAACACTTCGTCCGTCCCCACCACATCTGCATTCTCCTGTAAGCGCGTGCGCTGCCGCTCCCGGAGCCTCAGAACCTTTTCCACTCCATCAGCAGGGAGAAAGGAATAGCAGAGAATTTGCTGGGACTGTTGGCCAATACGGTCCACGCGCCCCACGCGCTGAATGAGCCTGATAATCGCCCAAGGAAGGTCATAATTTACAACGATGGCACAATCTTGCAGGTTTTGTCCTTCGCTCAATACATCGGTTGCAATAAGAACTCGAAGTTCCTCTGCGGTTGATATCTGACTACTCCGATCATTGCTCTTAGGGCTGAAGCGCTCAACGATTTTAGCAGGGTTATCCATGTCTCCTGTGACTGCTGCGATTTTGTCGATGCCTTCCGCTTCTAACTGATCCCGCAGGTAACCAACCGTATCCGCAAATTGACTGAAAATCAGGACTTTTTCATTCGGATGCTTTTCACACAAAAGTGTTCGCAATTCCTGCAACTTGCGGTCCCCTGAGGCATCCCACTCTTGCACAAGCTCTTGAATGGAAGCCAATCGCTCAATGTCTTGCCTCAGATGCTTCTCCAGATCCGGCGAGAAAAGGTCAGCCCGAATCCACTTGAAGCGCTTTTTTTGGCGTGTTTCATACAGCTCGTAAATACTTTTCGCCTCTGCAAGCGGATTCAACTCTCCGCCATTATCAGTGACCTCTGAATCCACGTCATCTTCAGTTTCAAAAGAAATCTGGTTTTCTTCCAAATCTCGGTCACCAATACGGGTATCTAGCAATTCGACGTCCTGTGTCCCGATGGGAAGTGCCTTTCCCTTTTCTAGGGCATAGAGGAACACTTCATTTCGCAGAATGTGTCTGCGGATTGATTGAACGAACGCAAATCCACTGCTCTCAAGGCGTTTGTAAAGATTGGTTCGACAGAATCCCATCAAGCGTCTTCCACCACGCGACAAATCGCTGATCATTTTCTGTTCCTGTGATGTCGGTGGCGCGGAAGGCGAAGGAACAATGTAATTTCCCAGGCCATAGCGAGGCAAAGCCAATGCGTTGATGGCATCGATGACATCGGGGGAAAAGAGAAGAGCGTACTGATCGGTAGCGTCCTTTTCGTCGATCATGAACTTGATGGTCTTGGGTATACGCTTAGGAAAGTAGTTGCGGTTTCCATCATCGAAAGTGAGGTACTTTCTCCCATTCTCGGTATCTGTTTCAGCGTAGTGTTTTTCGATGAAGCTCCGTGTCCGACGAACGAGAAATAAACGCATCAGATCGCGCCAGTCGTCGGCGTGTTCACTCATTTCAAAAGCGGCGAGAGAGCTATCTGGACACTGATGGCGACGTGCAAATTCCACTTCTCCCAGCTCCTTTAGTAGGCGCTCGGGACGCATGCCGATATCGACATCATGCGGCATAAAGAGGCCAAGCTGGCTGGAAAGATCCAGATAAGTTTTATTGTATGGAGTTGCCGAAAGAAGAATAACCTTGCTGTCATTGCGTGCGATGTATTCCTGAATAGCTTTGTATTTTTTGCCCTCTCTGTTTCGCAAATTGTGACTTTCATCGATGATCACAATGCGATGCCTTGGCATCTTTTCCAGCCCATCAATGCATTGCGAAAATGAAAGAACGTCCCCGCGAAGCCCGTATGTAAGGCGATATTTCTGCCACATAGGTACCAAGTTCTTGGGGCAAATAATGAGCGTTTCAAATCCGTAATCATCCTCAAATACTTTGGCAAGCGCCGTTGCGGTCAATGTTTTTCCAAGGCCCACTACATCTCCAATGATCACTCCGTCGCGTTTGTTGAGGTATTTTGCGGCAATCTTCACCGCAGCTGATTGGAAGGGCAGAAGTTTATTTCCAAACACGGCGGGAATCTGAAATTCTGTGAGTCCGGCGATTGCATCTTGCGAGAGATGATGCGCAATTTTGAGGTAGATGTGATACGGGGGTGGCTGTTGCCCAGGCCATCCATTTTCAATTATCTCTGCTAATTCTTGAGAGATATCAACTGCACCACCCTCGTCAGCCCAACGTTCCTTAAACCAGTTTTCCAACTTCACACATGCATCATTATCCAAAACGTCCACATTGAGTTCACCCTGTTTCGATAACCCCGAATAGGTAAGGTTGCTACTACCCAAATAGCCTACGATCGGAACATTTTTATCTTGCCTATAAAGAAGATACAGCTTCGCATGCAGTTGGTATCTAAGGAATGTTTTTACAATAACCTTCTTTTCCCTTAGCTGTTTCGCAAGATTCTGTAGCCCTTTTTCATCAGAGTCCGTAGGTAAACCAAAAGTTAATTGTTTACGAAACTCCTCAGCGATCATCTTTTTTTCTTTCATCATTGCCCTATTGTCCATATCTGGATTCTCCAGAAGACTCCGCACATTTCCCATTTCTTGCCATGGCAATCGCTGCATTCCGACAAGTAGCCGGCAGCACTTGCCGTCTCCTCCTGCCCATTGGTCAACACAATCATCAATTTGCTTCCATCCTCTCAGGTTAAAGTAGCCGACGCAGAAATCGCTTCGAAATGCGACCTGCATCGTATCTCGAAGAGCGGGAAGCAGCTGCTGATCGATGTTGTCGAAGATACGAGGCATGTAGACCTACAGTAGCAGAGCTCCTTTTGGATGATAGCTTTTGTGACTTTGCGGCTTAAAGATGGAGAAGAGTCCTGGGTTGGCAGAAATAAAAAAACTGGCTATTCAGCCATGGATGTTACGCGGGTCATGGCCATATGAATCTTTCTGGCGAATTTTGCCATGCAGGTCTTTGATTACTAGTTCTTCTTTATGCCTGCGCGCCATATCACGAGCATTTGCAACGGCCTCTGCTTTTGTGTCGTTTACAGAAGCAGCACGACCTTTGCCCGCAAGTTTATTGATCCACTTATCGTCGACTTTCCGATGAGAAACAAATCGTGTACCCATAAAATCAAGAGTGAAGGCCAACCCAGAACCATTTTCTCCACTACGTAAAACGGAGAATGTCTTTCGGTGTTACAAAAAAGTCCGAGAAATAAATGATTGGATAAAGGTATTTCCAACAAGCCTTTAAATTCCGTGACATAAATCTGGCGTCATCGTAAGGCAATAACTATCCACGACACAGAAGAAAAGCCTGAATCTGATGCTCATTCACAGATTCCCTGCAAACACCGATAAATCTCTACCATCGCAAAGGTATCCAGCTCACAGTATTCGAGCAGATTCTTTCGCGTCCGCTCTCGTTCCTCTGCTGTCTTCTCCGGATCGAACATCCGATACCACGAGAGAGAAGCAGTCATACCATCCGAGATGTCGAGATCCTTGTGGGAGAGTGCGGGAATGAGGACGGGCAATACATCCTTGATCGAGCAGCTCCCGTCGAAACGGGAATCGACATAGTGCAACTTCGTGAAAATTTCCTTCAGATCGAAGATGCGTTTGTTCACAGAGGTCAGGAACGGAGCGTCGGCCGGATACAGTTCGCCCATTTCATCGTTGCGATCCATTTCAAAACTCTTGTGCCACACGACCACGGTTCCCTCGTCGCCGATGTGGCCGCGAAGAGCGGCGATGAGCCCGGGGATCGTATTCCCGTACTCCGGTGCGAGGTATTCATGGTGCTCAAGTTTTCCCGTAGGCGATCGCAGGATGTGCAGGGAGTACTGGAACGGCATCACCTGCCCCGGCTTGAATCCCTCGATAAGGGGAACGGTGGCGGAGAAGGTCTCGTAGTCAAAAAAGGAGAGAGGATAGGTGAGAGAGCCAAGAACCTTCTGGATCGCATCCCGGTCAATGATCGGCTCACCGCGTTTGCTCGAGAGGACCTGTAGCTGTTGGGCCTCATTCAGCTCCATATCATCGGGAATATCCGCAATGGTGTGTATTCCACTCTCGTAGAGGCTTCTGGCCTTCTTCACTCTAATTTTCCGCAGATAGTAGACCGAATGAGGAGGAAGATTGGGAAAACAGTGCTCAATGCAGGGGCAATCTTTGGGTGTGCACCTGCAGGGGAAGTCTGCGGGTATGGGTTCATCGATGCGAGTGAGGAGATCCTTTGCCTTTGCGATGGCACGCACGACATCGGCTTCAATCTCCTTCGCCTTGTCCGTCACGTCTTCGATAGTCAGGAACGCGGATGGATCCACATCTTTCCCGCGCACGTACTCGTTATTCACGTGGACAACCAGCGTTCTCCCGATCTTGTATCCCGCTTGTTCAAATGCCAGCCGCTGAAAGCAGACATCATGCAGGTGCTTCTCTTTCACGGTCGTTGTGCTTTTCACTTCAAATATATCCCAGACTGTACGCGTCGGATCGAACTGGAGGATGTCGGCCATTGCCAGAATATCGTCGCCGATAGCAGTTGCCTGGAAGAGGCAGGTGGCTCCTCCGTCGATGTGCTCACGGGTTTGCCGGGCTCCCGCCTCATGGAAACTCTTCACATGTTTGCCTTCGGGAAAGAGAAGACGTGCAATCTCTTCAACGTGTTTTCCCTCCTCGATCTTCCATTGATCCGGAAGACTCAGGGGTTTCGTCATCACCTCTGGCCGATGCACCCAGAGCCAGAGGTAGCGGGGGCACAGGAAGTACTGGAGATAGTGGGATTTGGTCAGCATGAATCCGGGGGATTGGGAGGCATGATAGCGGAACTGGCATCCTGGACTTCCCGTAGTTCTGTCATGTGCTTGCCTCCAAATTCATGGATTTTCTCTTGCCACTCTTACTTGATCTGAATGATACTAATTCCACGATGCGCAGAAAGCTTGCCACCAGACGGCCCTCCCGGAAGGACTCCGAAACATTCGCCCCGGTGAATGCACGTCCCGTTCGCCTCAAGCGCACCCCCCAGCAACTTGCAGCATTGGAGAAGTTCTTTGGCTTGTATGACCGCTGAGAGGCTTTTGTCGATTTCCGGAGAACGCGTCCTTCTCGACACCAATGTCATCATGAGGATGGAGGACGCACGCACTGCTACTGTGCGGGAGGTTCTGCGGTCGTTTGTGAAGAACAATGATGTGTGTATCTGCGATACGGTGATGTATGAACTGCTCCGGAACCTGAATGCGAAGCGATTTCGCGATCGTCATGCCTTTTTGCGTGAAGCAGGCATGAGCTGTCTGCCTGAAGGAACAGCGGCAGTCCGCCTGTCTGAGAAGTAGCCTACATTGTCCCATACAGCACCCCCGCAATCGCCCAGATCGAGACCAGAGCGTGCGCGCAATCGAGGACCATCAGCTTCACCGGTTTTCCGCTCCAGGCGTAGATGTTGACGAGGACCAGGGCGGTGAAGGGCAGCCAGAGAATCGTGGCAATGATCAGTGCCTGGCCGATGTTGTCGAGCTGGACGATTTGGAATGTGCGGCCGAGCACGGCGGATTGCACAATGCTCAGGACGAGGCTCGCGCTCAGGCCGGGCAGCATCATGGAGAATTTCATGTTTTCTTTTTTCGGTTTGGGAAGTTTATTGAGTTCCATCCATTGCTTGCCAAAGAGGGGGCCGTGCCAGATGAATCCGACTGCGTACGCTGCGACGATCGCGAGGAGGATGCTGAGGGGGTGTGACTGGACGTACTGTGCGACGGCGATGAGGTGAATCATGGAAGAGGGGAGGAGAAGATCACCGTGGATTGTAGTGGATGTCGGACCGGGCGACGACCGCATCAGATTGATCTTTCACCGATCTTTTGCTTGAATACCGACCATGAGACTAAAAGGTTGCGCTTCAATGACGGCATTTCTCCTGGTTCTAGTCGCTCTGCTCCTTGTGGGTTCCAACCAAGCGATGGGGTATTACTTCACGCATTGCGACGAGCAAGATATTTTCGAGTGTCTGTTCCGTCAGCTGGATGAACCCGAGCCGGAGGGGGCGGTCACCGCCACCGGAACGTACACGTACAAGGAGTACCCCGTGACCATCACGATGATTATTCCTTTGGAGGGCGGAAACGTGACCGGTTCTGTGTCCGGCACGTGCGAGGGCAAGGTCAAGGGGACATTTAGCGGCAAACAGAATGGCGTGATCAGCGGAAAACTCACGGGAGCCTGCAGTCCGTTCTTTGTGAATATTCCGTCCAGCGCGGACTTCTCGGGAACCGTGAACAAAACCGGAAAGAAAGTACCGATTACATTTACCGGCAAGGGTGCAGGGTTCACGCACGAGGGATCGATGTCGCTTAGTTATTAGTTATTAGTGAATAGTGATTGGTTTATTAGTGATGAGTGGCTGCGCTACAAAGCGGACCGACCGACAGGGGTCAGCCCGCTTCTGCAATGAATGCTTTTAGTTCGCGGGGACCGTCACGGTGTTGCCTTGGAGCGTCACTCCACCGATGCGCGCGAGGAGGCGGCCGTCGACGACTGCACCTGTTTGGAGCGAGATGGACTGGTCCGCAAGAACAGAGCCTTTAAAGCTTGCATTGGATCCGATGTTCGCCGATGTCCCGACTTGCCAGAAGACATTGGAGGCTTTTGCGCCTCCGATCAGGACGACGCGACGTCCGACGGTGACATCGAGCGTCGAGGCAATTTGGAAGATGAAGACGGCGTTGGCGTTATCCTGCGCGTCGAGCGTCAGATCACCGGAGGAGATTTCGAGTCCTGAGGTCGATTTGTACAGTCCCGGGGCGAGGGTGGATCCTCCCAGATTCCCTGCGACGCTCACCGGATTCGTGGTGCGTCCTGCGGCATCGTTATAGGCAACGGTCAGGGCTGCCTGTGCCTGCGCGGCCGCGGTGTTCCCCGCATGGATGGCCCCTCCGTTCACCACTCCTGGTCCAAAGCCCGTCACCGCACTTCCCGGACTGACGCCGAGATTCCCCGTGACCGTTGTTTGCCCGATGTTGGTGACAGTCGAACCCGCGAGGACGGCGAAGGTCGATGTTGTGTTCAGGTTCACCGATGATTGTCCTGCACTCTGTGATGATGATGAGGAGCTTGAGGAAGACGTGGATGTGGAAGAGCTGGTCGATGAACTCGTCTGCGAGCTGCTCGTAAAGGAACTCGATGACGAGGTGCTCGAACTGGAGCTCATGCTCGTGCGCGACGAGAGGGATGAGCGGCTGCTGGAGCTGGACAGACACCTATACTGGTTCAAGCCGGGGCGGAACGTTCTGCGCCTCTGCTGCATCATGATGTGCAGAGCCTTGTGCGCCGCTACATACCCGGGCTGATACCCTTTGTGTGTGGCGTGCCATTCCCGGTGATGAAGCTGGATGTTCCTGTTGAAGTCCCGGCGGTCTCTGCCGGTGATCTCGATACAGGAAGTGGTGTTTGCGGCGACTACGCTCGAGAATCCGTACGTCATTGTGAGGAGAACGGCGAGGAGGAGAGCGGACAAGTGTCGTGTTGACATAAAAAGAGAGGGGAGCGAAACGGTAAATGTGCGTTTCACAGGAAGAGACGCATGGATGGCCTTCCTCTTACATGTTCTTCCTATTTCGTTTTCATTTTCTCCAGAGTTTCGTCCGCAGTTTATTGTCCGAGAGCACATACCACGCGGCAGTACTGCCGACGGTGCCGAGGAGACGGTACTACTCTAAAAATATCTGGTAAACTTGCTACAGCATTGGGGAGTCGCCAAGTGGTAAGGCAGCGGCCTTTGAAGCCGCCATTCGAAGGTTCGAATCCTTCCTCCCCAGCCATCCGGCTTCGCCTGCGGGCTACACCTAGATGGCAAACACTTCCTGCATGAATAATGCCGGATGCCGCGGCGTAGCTCGCTAACGAAGCCGGGCAGCTGATGCGTCACTCATAAAACTTCACGAGCTCCCCGAGCGGTTTCCGCTCGAAATGCTCACCACTTTTCTCCTCACCGGATTTGAAGTGACCGAGCATTATCCCACCGACGACGGTCTGCTCGCGCGGAAGCTTGAGGAATTCGTGCACCTGTCCGTGATGGAGGCTGACCCAGCAGGTGCCGAGTCCCATGGCCGTCGCCCCGAGGATCACATGAATCATCGCCGACATGCACGAGAATTCCAGCTCATGCGGGTTCCAGACCACTTCCGACATGTTGAATTCCTGCGAGTGATCGCAGGAGACGACGATAAAGGTGCTCGCGGCATCGACGAAGTTTCCGTAGCAGCACGCGGGCGTCAGACTTCGTTTCATCTCCTGGTTTTGAATGACGTGGAAGCGCCACGGCTGCACGTTCTTGACGCTGGGTGAGAGGTGCGCAGTTTCGAGGAGCTTGATGATATCGTCCTTTGGAACAGGCTGTTCGGAGTAATAGCGGATACTGCGGCGCTGCTTCACGAGGTTTTCAAAGGCGGTGAAATCCATGGAGGGGGGAGGGGAGTGCAGTCACTATACCTTTTCGTAGCCACGTCGAGAAAAATATTCCACATTTATCTTGCAGTGTTTGAAAACGTGGAGGATGGTACTACTACCCAGTACCTCTACTCCGTATGCTCCCCGCATATAAGACCAAAGCCGTTGCCGCTCTCGGACGTCTCGAAGGTTTGGCAAAGAAGGTTCGCGCCATGATCGAACAAGACGAGTATTGCCCCTCGATCTTGCAGCAGGTTTTGGCGATGCAGGGCCACATCAAGCACGTGCAGGAACATGTGCTCGAGAGTCATCTCCACACCTGTGCACAGAAGAAGCTCTCGTCCAAAGAGAAGGATGCATTCATTCGCGAACTGGTGACCGTCATTGGCCTCTCTAAGCGCTGATCTCCTTCTCTATTTCTCTATGACCACCAAGTTCTCCATCCCCGGTATTCACTGCGAAGGCTGCGCCAAACTCATCACGGAGGTCACTCTCGACCAGCCGGGCGTAACGAACGTGAGCGTCGACCTGAAAGCGAAACAGGTCAACGTTGATCATACCGATGCGTTTCAGACGTCTGCTTGGCAGAAAGAAATTGAATCTCTCAATCCGGACTACGTTGTCCATGCCGTTTCCTGATACTCCATGGCAAAAGCATCGCTCTCCATCACCGGCATGCACTGCGCCAGCTGCGCCGCCATCATCACGAGGAAGCTCAAGAAGACGCCCGGGGTCACAGACGCGAATGTAAATTACGGATCGGCAAAGGCGACGATCACATTCGACGAGTCTGCTGCGGATGTTCCGGCGCTCATTACAGCGATCGCCGCTGCAGGGTACGGTGCAGCGATCGCGGATGAGAATGATCGCGGGCGGCAGAAGAAGCTTCGGGAAGCGGAGATCGTCAAATTTCGTATGGGGTTCATCGCCAGTCTCGTTCTGAGCATGCCGATGCTCCTGTTCATGATCCTGAATTTCTTCCCGAATCTTCCATTCACGCAGTCCCTTGTTCCGTTCATGGGCATCGCATCACTCATACTCTCTATCCCCGTGCAATTCTGGTTCGGTCGCGACTTCTACCACGGGTTCTGGTCGAGCCTGAAAATGTACACGTTCGGCATGGACAGCCTTATTGCCATCGGGACCACGACCGCGTACCTCTACAGTCTCTGGAATTTTGTGACTCATGTGGTGACGGAAGGGACCGTAATCGGCGCGATGCACGATCTCTACTTCGAGGTTGCCGCGTTTCTGATCACTTTCGTTCTGCTCGGTAAATGGCTAGAGGCGCGCGCCACGGGCAGTACGAGTGAGGCGATTCAGAAGCTCATGGGCATGCAGGCCAGAACCGCCCGCATTGTGAAGGATGGCAAGCAGATCGACGTCCCGATCGAGCACGTCCATGCCGGTGACATCGTCGTTGTGCGACCGGGAGAGAAAATTCCCGTCGATGGGATCGTCACTGCAGGGCTCACGTCGGTTGATGAATCGATGCTGACAGGAGAGAGCATTCCAGTGGAAAAATCGATCGGCGCTCGCGTCTACGGTGCAACGATGAACGGCAACGGCAGTGTGGAGTTCCGCGCGGAGAAGATCGGGTCGGAAACAGTGCTCGCACGCATCATTCAGTTCGTCGAGGACGCGCAGGGCAGCAAAGCGCCGATTCAGGATTTCGCGGACTGGATTGCGTCGTGGTTCGTTCCTGCGGTGATCATCGCAGCGATTCTCACGCTCATCGGATGGCTGCTCGTTGGTCAGACCCTGACGTTCGCCCTGCTGGCTTTCGTTTCCGTGATTGTGATCGCCTGCCCCTGTGCACTTGGCCTCGCCACCCCCACCAGCATCATGGTCGCGACCGGAAAAGGCGCTCAATTGGGAATTCTGATTCGTGGAGGCGAGCCACTGGAGGCCGCGAGGAAGATCAACACAATTGTTTTTGATAAGACGGGGACGCTGACACAGGGAAAACCGGAGGTGACAGATGTCATTTCTACCCAAAATGTCATCCTAAGTCCTTCGTTTCTGCTCAGGACGGGCTCCGCGAAGGACGACATTTTGCGCATCGCCGCCTCGCTCGAACAATCATCGGAACATCCCCTTGCTGATGCCATCGTTCGTGCAGCGAAGGCACTGAATGCTTCCCTGACTGCGGTGACAGGATTCCGTGCGGTGCCCGGTCACGGCGTCGAAGGATCTATTGATGGGAAGATGTATTCCTTGGGAAACCGGAAGATGATGTTGCGATCGCAGAAGGGGATTCCTGCTGATCTTGAGCAGACCATTACGTCGCTGGAGGATGCGGGGAAGACGGTGATGATCCTCGGTGACGGATCTGGAATTCTCGGTCTCATCGCCGTCGCAGACACAGTGAAAGAGACGTCCCGAGATGCGATTGAGTCTCTCCAGGCGATGGGCATCGAGTCGTACATGATCACGGGGGACAACGCCCGGACGGCGCAGGCGATCGCGATGCAGACAGGTATCACGCATGTGCTCGCGGATGTCCTGCCTGAGCAAAAAGCGAATGAGATTATGACGCTCCAGCGCGGCCCTTCGTGGCCGCGTGGGAATGCGCGCATCGTCGCCATGGTCGGTGACGGCATCAACGATAGTCCCGCGCTGGCACAGGCCGATCTTGGCATCGCGATGGGATCGGGAACGGACATTGCGATGGAGACCGGTGGCATCATCCTGGTGAAAAACGATTTGCGCGATGTGGTCACGGCAATCCGACTGAGCCGCGCAACTGTCCGGAAAATCCATGAGAACCTCTTCTTTGCGCTGTTCTACAACATCATCGGGGTCCCGATCGCCGCGCGGCTGTTCATGGGCTGGGGGCTCGTCTTGCGTCCCGAACTTGCGGGACTCGCCATGGCCATGAGCTCGGTCTCCGTTGTCACCAATTCACTACTCATGAAAGGTTTCCGGCCGGATCGACGCAACTGGATCTCCGATATCGCGCCGGTGATTATGACGATCGGTTTCACTGCGCTGTTCGTCCTGTTCTTCTTTCTCAGCCGCGCATGACGCCCTCTGACTTCATACCGGCATTCCACTATCGCGCTTTGACGCCGTACTATGAATTCTTGGCGGGACTCCTCGCGAGGAGGATGTGGAGAACTGTCGCTTCTGAAGCAGCAGAGAGCTTTCCTCTCAATGGCTGCCTCGTCGACGTCGGCTGCGGACCGGGGACAATTCTTCGCTTGTTGAGGAAACTCCGTGGTGATGCTGAGCTTATCGGCGTGGATATTGATCCAGAGATCATCGCAATCGCACGGAAGGAG